>NZ_LPUG01000013.1:0-72173 GCF_001560855.1 Anoxybacillus sp. P3H1B
CCATTGCATAAGCAAGTAAGATCCCTCGAAGATGACGAGGTAGATAGGTCCGAGGTGGAAGCGTGGCGACACGTGCAGCTGACGGATACTAATCGATCGAGGACTTAACCAATACGAAAAGGGGAGCAAGCTCGCTTGCATCCATAGGGCGTTCAAGCTTCTGACGGACAAGTCAGGAGACTGGGATAGAAGAAGCGGAAACGACCGTAGGATGCAGCTTGCGGAACTAGACAATACGAAAAGGGGAAGCGAGCGCTTAGCGCCGGAAGGAAAATGTTCTTCCGACGCGACATAAGTGGAGCCAACTTGAAGAATTAGACATCAAGAAAAGCGAAGCACCGTCTCCTTTCTTCCCTGATCTGTTATCTAGTTTTGAAGGAACCATCCTTCGAATAGTCTAGTGACGATGGCGGAGAGGTCACACCCGTTCCCATCCCGAACACGGAAGTTAAGCTCTCCAGCGCCGATGGTAGTTGGGGCTAACGCCCCTGCAAGAGTAGGACGTTGCTAGGCGGACAGAAGCTAGAGAACTGGTCAATCCGTTCTCTAATTTTTTTGTCCAATTAGATTTTGCGTTTTTATTAACGCCATTAAAATCCTCTCCCCCATAAAAAAGCACCGTGGAAAATAGGTGCCGAAATGAAGAAAAAGCGGCTAACCTTTTATAATGAAGAGGTTAGTCGCTTTTTTTATTCAGTCTTTTTTATGTCAATTCGCCTTTTTCGAACATCAGGAATCAAGCGATGCAGATGAATGATTAACAGTCCGTGATGATAGGTTGCCTCGATTCTCTCCTCTTTTATTGGGAAAGGAAGAGGAATCGTCTTTTCCCATGTTCCTTGAAAAATCCCTTCCTCCACGAGCTCAAACCCTTGAAAATGTAAATTAATCGTTGCTTTAATTTCTAATGCTCTGTAATACGTATATAATTCGACATGCTCTATATCTTCTAAACCAGGCAAACAAACCACAATGAGTAGCTCATTCTCTGCTTTTTTGTATATATTCACTCCTGTCGTGTTCGTTGATTTTTCTGTAGCAGGGAGAAAAGATTGGAAACTCCCCCAAAAATCTTCGTTAAAAAAATTTTCCCAATGCTTCGTCCAGTCTGGAGGAAATGAACCGAATGGGCTTGTTTTCATGTTGTTTCTCCTTTCTTCTCCCTGTTTACTTAAGACTAAACAGAATTTTGTCTGGTGCCTTTCTTGCGTTCTTCTTAAATAGAAAAACCAGGAATCGTCACTTTTGCTATTTTATCATATGTCTCGGCTATAAATTGGTGAAACAAATAGAGAATCCGAACATTATTTTTTATTTTAAAAAAAACGTTCGATTCTGTGTTGACATCGTTACAAAAACATTGATAAGATAGTGGTAACTTGATAACATTCCCTCATATAATCTTGGGAATATGGCCCAAAAGTCTCTACCCAATAACCGTAAATTATTGGACTATGAGGGAAAGGATCGAATGGCTTTTTCGCCTTTTTTATGGCCGAATTATGCCCAGAACGGTGCTTTCCCTCAAATAAGGAACACGCGTTCTGGGTTTTTCTATGGTAAAAACTAATGAGGTGAGAGCAAATGAACCCGCTTGTTGGTGTCATTATGGGAAGTCAATCGGATTGGGATACAATGAAGCATGCTTGTGATATATTATCGGAATTACACATTCCGTTTGAAAAAAAAGTGGTTTCTGCACACCGAACCCCTGACTACATGTTTGAGTATGCAGAATCTGCGGAAAAGAGAGGCATTAAAGTAATTATTGCCGGAGCCGGGGGAGCCGCACATCTACCTGGGATGGTAGCCGCAAAAACAACGTTGCCTGTTATCGGTGTGCCCATTCAATCAAAAACGTTAAATGGTTTAGATTCTCTTTTATCGATCGTACAAATGCCAGGAGGTGTGCCTGTTGCGACTGTTGCTATTGGAAAGGCAGGAGCGACGAATGCAGGCCTTTTAGCCGCGGCCATTCTTGGGATTTTCGATTCCGAATATATGAATGCTTTAAAAGCGAGAAGAGAGCAAATTCGTAAAGAAGTATTAGAAAGCAGTGATGATCTTGAATAACCAGATGATCGTACCTGGACAAACCATTGGGATTATTGGAGGCGGACAGCTTGGTCGAATGATGGCTATTGCCGCTAAAGAAATGGGGTTCCGCATTGCCGTGCTTGACCCGATCGCCGATTCTCCGTGCGGTCAAGTAGCAGATATCGAAATTACGGGAGAATATAGCGATTTAAGTGCCATTCAAAAGCTGGCTGAGGTAAGCGATGTGATTACGTATGAATTTGAAAACATTGATGCGGCAGCGCTCGATTGGCTTGTCAGCCACTCCTATGTTCCACAAGGAAGCAAGCTGCTCATGATCACTCAAGATCGAGCTACAGAAAAACAAGCGATTGTGACAGCAGGACTTCCAGTTGCCCCTTATCAGGAGGTGCAAACAAAAGAAGAATTAGTGACGGCCGTTGATGCGATTGGCCTGCCGTGTGTGCTGAAAACATGCCGAGGCGGTTATGATGGCAAAGGGCAATTTGTGATTCGTTCCAAAAAGGATGTCCAAGCGGCTAGTTTGTTGCTGCAATCAGGCCATTGTGTGTTAGAAGGATGGGTTTCCTTTGAAAAAGAAGTCTCTGTCATTGTATCAAGAAATGGGCTAGGAGATATGAAAGTATTTCCTGTTGCAGAAAATATCCATCTTGATAATATTTTGCACCAAACGATCGTTCCCGCACGAATGGCTGAGCACATCGCCCAAAAAGCCATCGCTTATGCAGAAAGACTTGCGACGTATTTTGAATTAGTCGGAACACTGGCAGTGGAAATGTTTTTAACCAGTGAAGGAGATATTTATATTAATGAGCTTGCCCCTAGACCGCACAACTCAGGTCATTATACAATTAATGCTTGTGTGACCTCTCAATTTCAGCAACATATTCGTGCCATCTGCAATTGGCCTTTAAGCGGTACAGAGTTATTGAAGCCGGCTGTGATGGTCAATATTTTAGGCGAGCATCTCCAGCCAGTAATAGACTGCATTGCCGAAATGGCCGATATGCACCTTCATTTATATGGAAAAAAAGAGGCGAAGCACAAACGGAAGATGGGACATGTTACGCTGCTTGCTGAAAATGTAGATGCCGCACTGCAACGTATCGATGATTTGAAAATTTGGATGAAATGACAGATGTTTGAGTGCAGAAGGAGGAAAAAAAAATGATCGAACGGTATACAAGACCGGAGATGGGAGCGATTTGGACGGAAGAAAATCGCTTTAAAGCGTGGCTGGAAGTAGAAATTTTAGCTTGTGAGGCTTGGGCGGAGCTGGGAGTCATTCCAAAGGAAGACGTGGCGAAAATTCGCCAAAACGCTTCGTTCGATATCCAGCGCATTAAAGAAATTGAGGAAGAAACTCGTCACGATGTGGTTGCCTTTACCCGTGCGGTCTCCGAAACATTAGGAGAAGAACGAAAATGGGTGCATTATGGATTAACATCGACGGACGTTGTCGATACCGCTTTATCGTATTTACTGAAGCAGGCAAATGAAATTTTGCTTAAAGATTTAGAGTACTTTATTCAAGTATTAAAGGAAAAAGCACAAGAGCATAAATATACGGTCATGATGGGACGGACGCATGGGGTTCATGCAGAGCCGACAACGTTTGGGTTGAAATTAGCTCTTTGGTATGAGGAAATGAAGCGAAACTTAGAACGTTTCAAACAGGCTGCTGAAACGGTTCGAGTTGGGAAAATTTCCGGAGCTGTCGGAACGTATGCGAATATTGATCCTTTTGTTGAAAAGTATGTATGCGAAAAGCTTGGATTAGAGCCAGCACCTATTTCCACTCAGACTCTTCAGCGTGATCGCCATGCCCATTATATGGCGACATTGGCGCTCATTGCAACGTCCATCGAAAAATTTGCTGTTGAAATTCGTGGTTTGCAAAAGAGTGAAACACGTGAAGTGGAGGAGTTTTTTGCTAAGGGACAAAAGGGATCTTCTGCAATGCCGCATAAACGCAATCCAATCGGCTCTGAAAATATGACAGGGATGGCGCGTGTCATTCGCGGATATATGCTAACGGCTTACGAAAATGTGCCGCTTTGGCATGAACGCGATATTTCCCATTCATCAGCTGAACGCATTATTTTGCCTGATGCCACCATCGCGTTGAACTATATGCTCAATCGCTTTGCTAATATTGTAAAAAACTTGACAGTATTCCCAGAAAATATGAAACGCAATATGGATCGCACGCTTGGATTGATTTATTCTCAACGCGTTTTGTTAGCGTTAATTGATAAAGGCATGGTACGTGAGGAAGCGTATGACTTAGTTCAGCCAAAAGCAATGGAAGCATGGGAGAAACAAGTTCCGTTCCGTTCGTTGGTTGAGGCAGACGAAGCGATCACACAGCGATTGACGAAAGAGGAAATCGATGATTGCTTTGATTACCATTATCATCTCAAGCACGTTGATACGATTTTTACGCGTCTCGGATTATAAGCAAAGCAGGTAAGGTTTTCCCTTACCTGCCCACAAGCCAAAAAATTCCTAATATTCTGTTTTGGGAGGCTTCTACCCATGGTCAAAAAATTAGAGCAGCTTTATGAAGGAAAAGCAAAAAAAGTGTATCGCACAGATGAAGAAGCGGTGTTTTGGATTGAATATAAGGATAGCGCCACGGCATTTAACGGAGAGAAAAAGGCAACTATTGCTGGAAAAGGACGTTTAAATAATGAAATTACCAGCTTATTATTTGCCAAATTGCATGAAGCCGGCGTCAATAATCATTTTATTCGTAAACTTTCGGAAACAGAGCAGCTTGTTAAAAAAGTAACGATTATTCCCCTTGAAGTTGTTGTCCGCAATTATGTCGCTGGAAGCCTTGCAAAGCGGCTTGGCATTGCCGAAGGAACAAGTTTGGAAAAACCGCTGATTGAGTTTTATTACAAAAATGATGAGCTTGGCGACCCTCTGTTGTTGGAAGACCATATTGCTATTTTAAAGCTAGCGACCTCAGAACAAATCGCCATATTAAAGGAGCAGGCTTTAAAGATCAATGAGATCCTCACCCGCCATTTTCACAGCTGTCAGGTTCGATTAATTGATTTTAAATTAGAGTTTGGTTTTGATGCGGAAGGAAACATAATATTGGCGGATGAAATTTCGCCAGATACTTGTCGTCTATGGGATATGGAAACCAATGAAAAATTTGATAAAGATGTATTTCGACGCGATTTAGGAAACTTAACGGATGCCTATGAAGTGATTTTACAAAGATTAGGGGGACAAACAAAATGTACAAAGTAAAAGTATATGTCACATTGCGAGAAAACGTGCTAGATCCACAAGGAAGTGCGGTAAAAGGAGCGCTTCACAGCTTATCTTACCAAGAAGTACAAGATGTGCGGATTGGCAAGTTTATGGAGCTTATGATTGAAAAAAACGATCGCGATATTGAAGAAATTGTGCGCGATATGTGTGAAAAGCTATTAGCCAATACAGTGATTGAAGACTACCGGTATGAGATTGAGGAGGTAGTGGCGCAGTGAAATTTGCAGTGATTGTATTTCCGGGCTCCAACTGTGATGTTGATATGTACCATGCGATTAAGGATGAATTGGGAGAAGAGGTCGAGTATGTATGGCATGATGCCGACCATCTTGATGAGTTTGATGGAATTTTACTTCCGGGAGGCTTTTCATACGGAGACTATCTTCGTTCAGGGGCGATTGCCCGCTTTTCCAACGTGATGAAGGCGATCCAACAAGCGGCAGAAGCAGGGAAACCGATTTTAGGCGTATGTAATGGATTTCAAATTTTGTTGGAAGCCGGGCTTTTGCCAGGAGCAATGCGCCGCAATCACAGTCTAAAATTTATGTGCCGTCCAGTAGAGCTTCGCGTAGAAAATCATGAAACAATGTTTACTTCAATGTACGAGAAGGATGAAATGATTACGATCCCGATCGCCCATGGCGAAGGCAACTATTACTGCGATGAAGAGACGTTAAAGCAGCTGATCGATAATCGCCAAATTGTTTTTCGATACTATGGGGAAAATCCGAACGGCAGTTTAGCTGACATTGCCGGTATTATCAATGAAAAAGGCAATGTTCTAGGGATGATGCCTCATCCGGAGCGTGCAGTGGATGAGCTGCTCGGCAGCGCTGATGGTTTGAAGTTGTTTCAGTCAATTGTGAAATATTGGAGGGAAGCACATGTCGTTACTTCTTGAGCCAAGTCCGACAATGATTAAAGAAGAAAAATTATATCGTGAAATGGGATTAACAGATGAAGAGTTTGCAATGGTAGAACGCATTCTTGGGCGTTTGCCTAACTATACGGAAACCGGCATTTTTTCCGTGATGTGGTCGGAGCATTGCAGCTATAAAAACTCCAAGCCCGTTTTAAAAAAATTCCCGACTGAAGGCGATCATGTTTTGCAAGGGCCTGGTGAAGGAGCAGGGATTGTCGATATTGGTGACGGATTAGCCGTTGCGTTTAAAATTGAAAGCCATAACCATCCTTCTGCGATTGAACCGTACCAAGGCGCAGCAACTGGGGTTGGAGGAATTATTCGCGATGTCTTTTCCATGGGAGCTCGGCCGATCGCCTTGCTGAATTCATTGCGTTTTGGGGAGTTAACTTCTCCTCGTGTCAAATATTTATTTGAACATGTTGTCGCTGGCATTGCCGGATATGGAAACTGTGTTGGCATTCCGACCGTCGGCGGCGAGGTGCAATTTGACCGTGCTTACGACGGAAATCCGCTCGTCAATGCTATGTGTGTGGGATTGATCCGTCATGAGGATATTCAGCGCGGTGTAGCATCGGGTGTCGGCAACACGGTGATGTATGTTGGAGCTAAAACAGGACGCGACGGCATTCATGGGGCCACCTTTGCTTCTGAAGAACTGACCGAAGAGTCTGAAGCAAAGCGCCCAGCGGTTCAAGTCGGTGATCCTTTTATGGAAAAATTGTTGCTGGAAGCTTGCTTAGAAGTCGTTCAGTCTGATGCGCTCGTTGGCATCCAAGACATGGGCGCTGCCGGGCTTACTAGTTCTTCTGCTGAAATGGCCAGCAAAGCCGGCTTTGGCATTGAGATGAATTTAGATCTTGTGCCACAGCGCGAAACAGGGATGACTCCGTACGAAATGATGCTTTCAGAATCGCAGGAACGGATGCTTCTTGTTGTGAAAAAGGGCCGCGAGCAAGAAATTTATGATTTGTTTGCTAAATACGGGCTTGAGGCCACTGCGATCGGAAAAGTAACGGATGACAAAATGCTTCGTCTTTATTTCCATGGCGAAGTGGTCGCTGAGGTTCCAGTCGATGCTTTAGCGAAAGATGCACCCGTGTATCATAAGCCGTCCAAAGAACCGGATTATTATCAAGAATTTCAACAAATCGATTATCTTCCGACGGTAGAGAACTATGAGGAAACACTGCTTTCATTGTTAGCGCAACCGACGATTGCGAGCAAGGAATGGGTATATGATCAATATGATTATATGGTGCGAACGAATACGGTAGTCGCGCCGGGATCAGATGCGGCGGTTGTGCGTATTCGCGGGACAAAAAAAGCATTGGCGATGACGACGGACTGCAACTCACGCTATATTTATTTAGATCCAGAGACAGGAGGAAAAATCGCCGTTGCGGAAGCGGCCCGGAATATTGTCTGCTCAGGCGCTAAGCCGCTAGCGATTACAGATTGTCTTAATTTTGGAAATCCTGAAAAACCAGAAATTTTTTGGCAGATTGAAAAAGCGGTCGATGGAATGAGCGAGGCGTGCCGTTTATTAAATGCACCGGTCATTAGCGGCAATGTATCGCTTTACAACGAAACGAATGGTGAAGCGGTGTACCCAACCCCTGTTGTCGGAATGGTCGGGCTCGTTGATGAATTGAGCCATATCACGACGCAAGCGTTCAAACAGTCTGGCGATTTCATTTATGTGATTGGAAAAGCAAAGCAGGAATTTGGCGGCAGTGAATTACAAAAATTATTAGAAGGCCGCATTTTCGGCAAAGCGCCAAGCATTGACTTGCATGTGGAGGCCGAGCGCCAGCAAGCGCTTTTAGCGGCGATTCGCGCCGGATTGGTTGCTTCCGCTCACGATGTATCTGAAGGCGGTTTGTCCGTAGCGTTAGCTGAATGTTTAATGAATGCGGATGGATTAGGAGCAAAGGTAAAGATCAGCGGCGATGCGGTTGCCGAATTATTCAGCGAAACACAATCGCGTTTTATTGTGTCCGTGAAAAAGGAACATCAGGCGGCCTTTGAACAGTTCATAGAAGCGACTTTGCTTGGAGAAGTCACTAGTGATGGGATGCTTCATATCGAGGCAGAAAGCGGTAAAACAGTTGTCCAGCTTTCGGTTACACAAATGAGAAGCGTGTGGAAAGGAGCTATTCCATGCTTGCTGAAATCAAAGGATTAAACGAAGAATGTGGAATTTTTGGGATTTGGGGACACGAGGAAGCGGCACAAGTCACTTATTATGGATTGCACAGCTTACAGCATCGCGGCCAAGAGGGGGCAGGGATTGTCGTTTCCGATGGTGAAACATTGAAGGGACATAAAGGTCTCGGGCTTGTGACGGAAGTATTTAGCGATGGCCAGCTACAGCAATTAAACGGAGCGGCAGCGATTGGGCATGTGCGCTATGCAACAGCAGGAGGCGGAGGCTACGAAAATGTTCAGCCTCTGCTATTCCGCTCGCAAAGCGGAAGCATTGCTTTGGCCCATAACGGCAATTTAGTCAACGCGGCTGAGCTTAAGCTCCGTCTTGAACAGCAAGGAAGCATTTTTCAAACGACTTCGGATACGGAAGTATTTGCTCATTTAATTCGTCGTAGCATGGCGCCAACGTTAAAGGAGCAAATCAAGGTGGCCCTCAACTATCTCGAAGGAGCATTCGCCTTCCTTTTGTTGACGGAAACAGAAATGTACATCGCTCTTGATCCACAAGGATTCCGTCCGCTTTCTATCGGCCGTCTTGGCAATGCTTATGTCGTCGCTTCGGAAACGTGTGCGTTTGATGTAGTGGGAGCTGTGTACGAGCGCGAAGTAGAGCCTGGAGAACTGATTATCATTAACAAACACGGCATTTATGCAGAACGTTATGCGGAAAAACGCCCGCGCTCGATTTGCAGTATGGAATACATTTATTTTGCCCGTCCTGACAGCAATGTCGATGGGATCAATGTTCATACAGCCCGCAAAAATTTAGGAAAACGCTTGGCGCTTGAAGCGCCAGTCGATGCAGATGTTGTGACAGGTGTGCCTGATTCCAGCATTTCTGTCGCGATTGGTTATGCAGAGGTGACAGGAATTCCATATGAGCTAGGATTAATTAAAAATCGTTATGTAGGGCGGACGTTTATTCAACCGTCGCAGGCATTGCGTGAACAAGGCGTGAAAATGAAGTTATCTCCTGTCCGGGGAGTCGTAGCTGGCAAGCGGGTCGTCATGGTTGATGACTCGATTGTGCGCGGAACGACAAGCAGACGAATCGTCAACATGCTTCGAGAAGCTGGGGCGAAAGAGGTCCATGTTCGCATTAGCTCACCGCCTATTACTCATCCTTGTTTTTATGGAATTGATACGCCAACAAAAGAGGAACTCATTGCTTCCGCCCATTCGGTTGAAGAGATGCGGCAGATGATTGGCGCCGATTCGTTAGCATTTTTAAGCCATGAAGGATTGCTGGAAGCGATTGGGCGTTCGGCGAACGGTTCTCTGTTTCGCGGTCAATGCATGGCATGTTTTACCGGAGAATACCCAACTAATACATGCAGCCAGTTATTAGAGCAAACAGTTAAGCAATAAAGGAGGACTTAAAATGGCGGAGTCGTATAAGCGAGCGGGTGTCGACATTGAGGCTGGATATCAAGCGGTTTCGCTGATGAAAAAGCACGTACAAAAAACGAATCGGAAAGAAGTATTGGGCGGACTAGGCGGTTTTGGCGGCATGTTTGACCTATCGCAGCTCGGATATCGTGAACCTGTTCTTGTATCGGGAACAGATGGGGTTGGCACGAAATTAATGCTAGCTTTTATGATGGATGAGCATGATACCATTGGAATCGACTGTGTGGCAATGTGTGTCAATGATATTGTCGTTCAAGGCGCAGAACCGCTGTTTTTCCTTGACTATATCGCGTGCGGAAAAGCGGTGCCTGAAAAAATTGCGCAAATTGTTAAAGGTATTTCCGATGGCTGTGTGCAAGCGGGATGCGCCCTCATTGGCGGCGAAACAGCAGAAATGCCTGGAATGTATGGCGAAGAAGAATATGATGTGGCTGGATTTGTGGTGGGAGTAGCGGAGAAATCCAAACTTATCACGGGAGCAAACATTCAAGAAGGCGATGCGCTTATTGGGCTTGCTTCAAGCGGCATTCATAGCAACGGCTATTCGCTTGTGCGGAAGATTGTGCTTGAAGAAGCCCAACTTGACCTTCATAAAACGTATGAGGGATTCGCTGCTCCACTAGGTAAAGAGCTGCTAAAACCGACGCGCATTTATGTGAAGCCGTTGCTGGCAGTGATGAAAGAATTTGCGATCAAAGGCATGGCCCATATTACTGGGGGCGGCTTTGTTGAAAATATCCCTCGCATGCTGCCAAGCGGTTTTTGTGCCGAAATTGATTATGGCTCTTGGCCGATTCCGCCGATTTTCGATTTGCTTCAGGAGAAGGGACATCTGATGCGCCAGGAGATGTTCAATATTTTCAACATGGGGATCGGTCTAGTCATGGCGGTAGATAGCGAAATGATTCAACCGCTATTGGAACGTTTAGAACAGCTCGGAGAGAAGGCGTATCTGATCGGACGGGTGAAAAAAGGAGAAGGAGTTGTCTTTGCTGGAGGGAAAATGGAATGAAACGAATCGCTATTTTTGCATCTGGCAGCGGAACGAATTTTCAAGCGATTGTCGAGGCTGTCAAACAAAAAAGACTGCAAGCTGACATTGCTTTGCTTGTATGCGATCGCCCGGGAGCAAAGGTGATTGAGAGAGCGAAGAAAGAAGGGATCGCTACCTTTGTTTTTCATCCAAAAGATTATGCAGAAAAGGCCGAGTTTGAACGCGATATTTTAATGCGCTTAAAAGAAAAAGGGATTGAGTGGATCGTTTTAGCCGGTTATATGCGCCTAATTGGGCCAACGCTTTTATCGGCTTACGAGGGAAAAATGGTGAATATTCATCCTTCGCTTCTGCCTGCCTTCCCTGGAAAAGACGCAATCGGACAAGCGTATCGCGCCGGTGTGAAGGCAACGGGAGTGACGATTCATTATGTGGACGAAGGAATGGATACAGGACCGATTATTGAACAACGTGCCATTCCTATTTATGAAGGAGAATCGTTGGAGCAATTAGAAGCGAGAATTCATGAGCTGGAGCATCAGCTATATCCCGAAGTATTACAAACATTGTTTGAACATTGAGAGAAAGGATCGAACATGCATGAAAGCTCAACGTGCTTTAATAAGTGTTTCGAATAAAGAAGGTATCATTGCTTTCGCTAAGCGCTTGTCAGAATTGGGAATCGAAATCATTTCAACAGGTGGAACGAAGAAAGCTCTAGAGCAAGAAGGGATTCCGGTGATCAGCATTTCTGAGGTCACAGGATTTCCGGAAATTTTAGATGGGCGTGTGAAGACGCTGCACCCAATGATCCATGGCGGACTTTTAGCGATTCGCGATGATGAGCGCCATAGCAAGCAGCTTGATGAGCACCATATTCGACCAATTGACTTAGTCGTTGTGAATTTATATCCGTTCCAGCAAACGATCGCCAAGCCAGAAGTTACATTTGCCGAGGCGATTGAAAATATCGACATTGGCGGTCCGACCATGCTTCGGGCGGCGGCGAAAAATCATCAATATGTAACGGTTGTTGTTGATCCGGCTGATTATGAAATCGTATTGCAGCAGCTCAAGGAAAATGGGGCGGTTTCTCATGATACGAATTTAAAATTGGCGGCGAAAGTATTCCGTCATACGGCCGCTTACGATGCCATGATTGCTGAGTATTTAACAAATTTCGCGGGGGAACGCTATCCAGAATCCTTGACCATGACCTTTACGAAAAAACAAGATTTACGCTATGGCGAAAATCCGCATCAACAAGCTGCTTTTTATCAAAAGCCGCTTGGCTCTATCTTTTCCATTGCGGCGGCTAAACAGCTGCATGGCAAGGAGCTATCCTATAACAATATTAATGATGCGAATGCGGCATTGCAAATTGTCAAAGAATTTGCTGAACCGGCCGCCGTTGCGGTTAAGCATATGAATCCGTGCGGAGTAGGAATCGGCGATACGATTTTGGCCGCTTTTACAAGAGCGTATGAAGCGGATCCAACTTCAATCTTTGGCGGAATTGTCGCCTTGAACCGAGAAGTGGACCGCGATACGGCATTAAAAATGCATGAAATTTTTCTTGAAATTATTATCGCTCCATCCTTCAGTGAAGAAGCCGTTGAAATTTTAACGCAGAAGAAAAATCTTCGCTTATTAACCATTGATTTTGCAGCGCAGCACAAAAATGAACCGTTTTTCGTGTCCGTGCATGGCGGCCTGCTTGTACAAGATGAAGATCGATACACATTGGACGATGCCGAGATAAAAATTGTCACGAAACGGCAGCCGACCGAAACGGAATGGGAAGATTTAAAGTTGGCATGGAAGGTGGTCAAGCATGTCAAGTCCAATGCGATTGTGCTCGCGAAAGACCATATGACAATCGGGGTCGGAGCAGGGCAAATGAATCGCGTGGGCGCAGCTAAAATTGCGATTGAACAAGCGGGTCATAAAGCGCAAGGAGCCGCTTTAGCCTCTGATGCATTTTTCCCGATGGATGATACAGTAGAAGCAGCAGCCAAAGCAGGAATCACCGCGATCATTCAGCCGGGCGGATCGATCCGCGATGAGGATTCCATCAAAAAGGCAGATGAATACGGCATTGCCATGGTCTTTACTGGCGTGCGCCATTTTAAGCATTAAGGAGTGAAGCAAATGAAAGTACTCGTAATCGGTCGTGGGGGACGGGAGCATGCGATCGTTTGGAAAGCGGCGCAAAGTCCGCTTGTGCAAAAGCTGTATGCCGCACCGGGGAATCCGGGAATGGCTCAAGCAGCCCAACTGATTCCCATCGATGAACAGGATATCGAAGCGCTTGTGCATTTTGCTAAAAACGAAAGAATCGATTTGACGATTGTCGGTCCAGAAGCACCGTTATTGAATGGAATTGTCGATCGCTTTGAAGAAGAAGGGCTACGTATTTTTGGACCGAAAAAGAAAGCCGCACTGATCGAGGGAAGTAAGGCGTTTGCAAAGGAATTGATGCAAAAATATGGCGTACCGACAGCGGAGTATCGCTCCTTTACTTCATATGAAGAGGCCAAAGCGTATGTGGAGGAAAAGGGAGCGCCGATTGTCATCAAAGCGGATGGACTGGCGGCTGGAAAAGGTGTTACTGTGGCGATGACGGAACAAGAGGCCTTAGCCGCTTTATATGATATGATGATCGAAAAGAAATTTGGGGCAGCAAGTGCGCAAGTCGTGGTTGAAGAGTTTTTAGAGGGGGAAGAGTTTTCGTTGATGGCTTTTGTCAACGGTGAAAAAGCTTACCCAATGGCGATCGCCCAGGATCATAAACGCGCCTTTGATAACGATGAGGGTCCGAATACAGGAGGAATGGGAGCGTACTCTCCTGTGCCGCAGATTTCTGCAGAAGTCGTGGAGCAAGCCATTGAGCAAATCATTCATCCCATCGCAAAAGCGCTTGTCGCAGAAGGAAATCCATTTACAGGCGTTTTGTATGCAGGGCTAATCGCAACCCCTCAAGGACCAAAAGTCATTGAATTCAATGCCCGTTTCGGTGATCCGGAGGCGCAAGTGGTACTGCCCCGTCTAGAAACAGATTTGGTTGAGCTGCTGGTCGATTTACTGGAAGGGAAAGAGGCGGAGCCGAAGTGGTCCAATGAAGCGGTTATTGGCGTCGTTTTAGCTTCTAAAGGCTATCCGGATGCATATGAAAAAGGAGCGCCGATTATCGGGCTGGACGCGTTGAAAGAAGACACACTTGTATTTCATGCTGGAACGAAGGTTGAAAATGGCATCGTATGCACAAATGGCGGCCGTGTGCTGCTCGTTGCGGCAAAAGGTGAGACGTTGCGGGCTGCGCAGCAAGAAGTGTATACGGAAATTTCTCATATCCAATGTGATCAATTATTTTATCGAAGCGATATTGGTCGCAAAGCTACCGCACGCGCTTTTTCTTCACATAAACAAAAGTAAGAGCGACAATGCTCCCGATTAAGGTAGCAAGCACAAATGACATATCGGTCATATATTCAAGCAGCATTATGAATTCTCTCCTTATCCATAGATTAGAGGGCTGGCTTATGAAAGTCAGCCCTGTTTTTATCATTAAGTTGGGTTGTTTGCTGTTTCCTTTGTTTGTTCTTGCTCTCGGCATTTTTCATACAATGCTGTGAGCGGACAGAAGCGTGTAATTCCCTCTGCCACTTTCATAGCGGCTAACCAAGCAATCACCATATAGGAGTCGCGCCAAGGATGTTTGACCATTTTGGAAGTGGCCCAGGCAAGCATGGTTAATCCGCATGTGATTCGAATGAAGGCGTTCAGGATGCCAATATTTACTTTGACCATATATTTCCTCCTCTTTTTTTGTTTGTGTAAATGACTTTAATACGGTAAAATGATCATATGGTACAATTTTGGAAAAAAAGGAACGGGGATGTATATATGGCCGAACAACGCTATCAGTGGAACACCGAGCAGCTTCGCGAACAAATGGCGATCATTGATGGAAAGCGATCGCCAGCAAAGTTGCTTACCAACGCGACGTATTTGCATTCATATTTACGTAAATGGGTGAAAGGGAATATTTGGATAAAACATGATCGCATTGTTTATGCGGGCGAGCGTTTGCCAAGCGATCTGGAACAGTGCGAAGTGATTGATTGCAGCGACTACTATTTAGTCCCTGGCTATGTCGAACCACACGCCCATCCTTTTCAGTTATATAATCCCCAAACGTTTGCCGAATATGCAGCAAAGTTTGGTACGACAACGATTATCAATGATAACTTATTCCTTGTTTTGCAGCTCGCAAAAAAGAAAGCGTTTTCTTTTTTGCGGGATATGGAATCGTTACCGGCAACGATCTATTGGTGGTGCCGTTTGGATGGGCAGACAGAACTCGCTAAAGAAGACGATACTTTTTCTTATGCCATCATTAAAGAATGGCTTAAGCAAAAATCAGTCATACAGGCTGGCGAGTTAACAGGCTGGCCGAAGCTTCTTGCCGGAGATGATACGATGCTTCATTGGATTCAAGAGGCCAAAAGTATGAAAAAGCGAATTGAGGGACATTTTCCGGGAGCTTCAGAGAAAACGCTTACAAAAATGATGCTGGCTGGCACGGACTGCGACCATGAAGCCATGACAGGCAAAGAGGTATACCATAGGCTTTTGCACGGGTATACGGTTTCATTACGGTATTCATCGATTCGTCCGGATTTGCCGAAGCTGCTTGAAGAGATGAAAGAATTAGGGATTGAGCAATATGATCACATCATTTTTACAACAGATGGTTCACCGCCTTCATTTTATGAACACGGCATTGTTGATCAGATGATTCGCATCGCGATCCAAAAAGGGGTTCCTGTCATTGATGCGTATCATATGGCAACATTCAATGTGGCGCGCCATTATCATATGGAACATTTACACGGTACGATCACGACAGGACGGTTCGCCAATATTAACTTTTTGCGCGATAAGGAAGACCCGACGCCTGTAAGTGTGCTTTCAAAAGGGCAATGGATGCTGCGAGACGGAGGTTTTGAAACGTGGGATCACGGTATCGACTGGCGAACGTATGGTATAGGTCCACTTCAATTGACTTGGCAATTGTCAATGGATGATTTACAATTTTCCATGCCTCTTGGAATGTATATGGAGAATTCGGTGATTATGCGCCCATATTCCGTATTAATTGACACTGCGCACGATGAATTGGCGGAGAGCTATGATGAGAGCTTTTTAATGCTTATAGATCGGCAGGGGAGATGGCGTGTCAATACAGTGGTTAAGGGGTTTGCCACCCATGTGAAAGGATTGGTCAGCTCTTATTCTAATACCGGCGATATTTTATTAATTGGCAAAAGCAAGCGGGATATGCTAATGGCATTTCAGCGCATGTGTGAAATTGGCGGCGGAATGGTACTGGCTGAAAACGGGGAAATCATTCATGAAATTCCGCTTGTGCTTAACGGGATGATGTCCAATGAACGTGTCGACAGCCTGATCTGCGAAGAGAACAAGCTAAAGGAGCTGTTAAAAGAACGAGGCTATCGCTTTGTTGATCCTATTTATTCTTTATTATTTTTTCAATCGACTCATTTGCCTTATATTCGCATTACGCAAAAAGGAATTTATGATGTCATGAATAAAACGGTACTCTTTCCGTCGATAATGCGTTAAAATATAAAAGAAAAAGGTTGTGTGAGGATTGAAGCGCTGGTTAATTGCCATAAGTGGAACATGTCTTCTGTTTAGCGGCTGTACAAAAGCCGAAAAAAAGGAACGTCAGCCTGCGACAGCTATAGAAACGCCACAGAAGGAACCGGAAAACGAGACTGGGCAACAACAGGTACTCTCGCCATTGACAGGGTTGCCTGCCAAACAGGACGCGAATCATCGTGTGGTAGGTGTGATGATTAACAACCATCCGGCGGCCCGCCCCCAATCAGGATTGCAGAAAGCGGATGTTGTATATGAGGTGCTGGCAGAAGGGGATATTACACGTTTTTTAGCCTTATATCAAAGCGAGTTCCCTGAAAAAGTGGGGCCGGTTCGCAGCGCTCGTGATTATTATATTGAGCTAAGCAAAGGATTTGACGCGCTCTATATTTGTCACGGCTGGAGCCCTGAGGCAAAAAGTATGCTGGAAGCTGGCGGAACAGATTATTTGAATGGGTTGTTTTATGACGGAACGCTCTTTAAAAGAGCTTCGTTCCGAAAGGCTCCACATAATTCGTATATTACATTTGCTAATATCGAAAAAGGAGCAAAAGAAAAAGGCTATTCTTTAGAAGAAACGGTAGAAGCGCTTCCTTTTTTCAAAAATGAAGCGCAAAGTGAACCAGCAGAGCAAGTGGATATTTCGTATTCCAAAAGATCGTATGCTCATGTTCAATATCAATACATTTCGGATAAAAAAGGCTACATCCGTTACAGCGGAGGAGAGCAAACGATCGATTATGATACACATGATCCTATTTTGGTTCAAAACGTGTTCATTGTTGCGGCAGTCCACACGATTGCGGATGAATATGGCCGGCGCGATATCGATTTGACCTCCGGTGGAGATGGATATTTATTTCAAAACGGCACCGTCAAGCGTGTGGAATGGAAAAATGTCAATGGGCGGTTGCTGCCGTATGATCATGGTGTGCCGGTCGGATTTACTCCGGGAAAGACTTGGATTAATGTTGTGCCATCACTTGATATGGTCCAATATCGTTAGTATAGTAAATGGAGGGTTGAATACTATATGCAAATTGATAAGCTGAGAGGCAGAGAAGTCGATCAATTGTTTCAAGCCATTCTTTCGCTTCGTGACTTAGAGGAATGCTATCGTTTTTTTGATGATTTATGCACGGTCAACGAAATTCAGTCGTTGGCCCAGCGCCTTGAAGTGGCCCGTATGCTCCGAGAAGGCTATACGTACCACAAAATCGAAACAGAAACGGGGGCTAGCACAGCCACTATCTCTCGTGTCAAACGATGTTTGAACTATGGAAGCGATGCTTATGAAATGGTGCTTGAACGTATTAAAGAAGAGCAAGCTGACGACTTCAAAGAAACGAATCATATAAAATGAAAGGAAGGAGCCTTGTTTTGGTGCTCCTTTTCTTTTTTGAAGAAGAGACATTGGATCTTATGCGGTCCTCGGCTCTTTTTTGTAATGGTATATATAGGTTTGCGATGAATAAGGCTTATAGGCTCATCCATCTGCTTGAGGATTTGTTATAATAAGATGATGGATAAAGAGTGTTCATAACCAGACAAGACGGTTGCTTATTAGCAGTAGACAAAGCGAGGTTCGTCGTTTTTGCCAATAAATCCCCACGTCTGATGACGGAGAAGTAAATGGAGGTTTTTCTATGTACGATATTCACCAGTGGCGTCATGTGTTTAAACTGGATCCCAATAAAGAAATCAGCGACGAGCATCTGGAACAAATTTGCGAATCCGGAACGGATGCAGTCATTGTCGGCGGAACGGATCATGTCACGCTCGAAAATGTCCTCGATCTAATGGCACGCATTCGCCGATTTGCGGTTCCTTGCGTTTTAGAAGTATCGAATATCGAATCTGTGACGCCCGGATTTGATTTATATTTCATCCCGACGGTTTTAAATAGCAGACAGACAAAGTGGATAGTGGATTTGCATCATGAGGCGATGAAGCAATTTGGGGAGCTTATGAATTGGGATGAAATTTTCATGGAGGGATATTGTATTTTAAACAAAAACTGCAAAGCGGCAATGCTTACGGAAGCGAAGACGGAGCTTTCTGACGAAGATATCGTCGCCTATGCATTAATAGCGGAAAAAATGTATCAACTGCCAATTTTTTATTTAGAGTACAGCGGCACTTATGGAAATGTAGAAACGGTGCGCCGAGTGAAAGAGGCGCTGCATCATACGCGGCTATTTTACGGTGGCGGCATTGAAGGCCCGGAACAAGCAAAGGAAATGGCGCAATATGCGGATACGATTGTCGTCGGAAATGCGGTATATCACGATTTGCCGAAAGCGTTAGAAACAGTGAAAGTTGTAAAACGCGAAATTGTCTGAACGGAAAAAATGTAGTAAAATAGAACAAATGTTTGTATGGTGGTGATAGAATTGAATTTCTTATCCAATAAGCTGCTTGCGAATCTGAATCCCGAACAGCAAGCGGCAGTCAAAACGACGGAAGGGCCTTTATTGATCATGGCTGGAGCGGGAAGCGGAAAGACGCGCGTATTGACGCACCGTATCGCTTATTTGATGGCGGAAAAGCATGTTGCCCCCTGGAACATTTTAGCGATTACCTTTACAAATAAAGCCGCCCGTGAAATGAAGGAGAGGGTGCAGTCGCTTGTCGGCGGAGCGGCGGAAGAGATTTGGATCTCGACGTTTCATTCGATGTGCGTGCGCATTTTGCGGCGCGATATCGACCGTATTGGCATTAATCGCAACTTTTCTATTTTAGATGCGACCGATCAGCTTTCAGTGCTCAAAACGATTTTAAATGATAAAAATATCGATCCGAAAAAATTTGATCCGCGTGCCATTTTAGGAACGATCAGCAGCGCTAAAAACGAGCTGCTTTCTCCGGAGAAATTTGCTAAAAAAGCAGCTACTTATTATGAAAAAGTGGTAAGCGATGTGTATACCGAATATCAACAGCGTCTTCTGCGCAACCATTCTCTTGATTTTGACGACCTAATTATGGTGACGATTCAGCTGTTTGAACGCGTGCCGGAAGTGCTTGAGCATTATCAATATAAATTTCAGTATATTCATATTGACGAATATCAGGATACGAACAGAGCGCAGTATATGCTTGTTAAAATGCTGGCCGCGAGATTTCAGAATTTATGCGTTGTCGGTGATTCCGATCAATCGATTTATCGCTGGCGTGGAGCGGACATTCAAAATATCTTATCATTTGAAACGGACTATCCCAATGCCAAAGTAGTACTTCTTGAACAAAACTATCGTTCGACCAAGCGCATCTTACAAGCGGCGAACAAGGTCATTGAAAATAACTACAACCGCAAACCAAAAAGATTATGGACCGAAAATCCGGAAGGAAAAAAAATCGCCTATTATGAGGCGATGAGCGAATCAGATGAAGCGCAATTTGTCGCTGGTAAAATTAAAGAGTATGTGGACAGCAGCAAGCGCCGCTATTCGGATTTCGCCATATTGTATCGCACGAATGCCCAATCGCGGATGATGGAGGAAGTGTTGATTAAATCGAATATTCCTTATCAAATCGTCGGCGGCTTAAAGTTCTATGACCGAAAAGAAATTAAAGATATTTTGGCGTATTTGCGTTTGATCGCCAATCCAAATGACGATATTAGTTTGACGAGAATTATCAATGTGCCAAAGCGCGGTATCGGCGCTTCATCGCTCGATAAAATTGCAAGCTACGCTTCCGCACACGGTCTTTCGATGTTTCAGGCGCTTGGCGAGCTTGAGCATATGGGGATTAGTGCGCGCATTGCCGCTTCGTTGCATGAATTTCGTCGGCAAATAGAACATTGGGGGCAGCTGCAAGAATATGTATCTGTTACGGAGTTGGTAGAGGATGTTTTAGAGAAGTCGGGGTACCGCGAGATGCTTGAAGCGGAAAAAACATTGGAAGCGCAAAGCCGGCTTGAGAATATTGATGAATTTTTATCCGTAACCAAACATTTTGAAAATGTAAGTGAAGATAAATCGCTCATCGCCTTTTTAACGGATCTTGCTTTAGTGGCTGACATTGACCAGTTAAACAATGAAGAGGAAACAGACAAGGAAGCCGTTGTGCTGATGACGCTTCACTCGGCAAAGGGATTAGAATTCCCTGTCGTTTTTTTGATCGGCATGGAAGAAGGCATTTTTCCACATAGCCGCTCACTCGACGATGAAGAGGAAATGGAAGAAGAGCGGCGCTTGGCCTATGTCGGCATTACCCGCACCGAAGAGGAATTGTTTTTAACAAGCGCCCAAATGCGCACCCTGTTCGGCCGAACGAATGTGAATCCAGCTTCGCGCTTTATCGGGGAAATTCCTGATGAATTAGTCGAACAGGTGAATAAAACGAAGCGCTGGCCAGCAAACGAACAAGCGAGAACGAAGTCCGTTCGTTTAGCTGCGGTGCCGACAACGACAGGAGGAGAAGCGGTCGCTTGGAAGGTAGGCGATAAAGCAGAGCATAAAAAGTGGGGAATCGGAACCGTTGTGAGCGTGCGCGGAGACGGAGACGACAAAGAGCTGGATATCGCTTTCCAAAGTCCGATTGGAATTAAGCGATTATTAGCTAAATTTGCCCCGATTACGAAGGTCTAGAGAAAGGATGAACGAACAATGGATCGACAAACAGCTATTGGGCGCATTGAGGAGCTTCGCCGTCTTTTAGATCAATATAACTATGAGTATTACGTATTGGATCGACCATCGGTGCCTGATGCTGAATATGACCGGCTGCTGCAGGAGCTCATCGCTCTTGAAGAGGCGCATCCTGATTTAAAAACGAAAGATTCTCCTTCCCAGCGTGTAGGCGGACAAGCGTTAGATGCTTTCCAAAAAGTGGAGCATCGTGCTCCGATGCTAAGTCTTGCCAATGCTTTTAATGAAGGAGATTTGCGGGAGTTTGACCGCCGCGTTCGTCAAGAAGTTGGCGATGATGTCGCGTATGTATGTGAACTGAAAATCGACGGACTTGCTGTTTCCTTGCGCTATGAGGATGGCTATTTTGCTCAAGGGGCTACACGGGGCGATGGAATAACAGGAGAGGACATCACCGAAAATTTAAAAACCATTCGTTCGCTCCCATTGCGGCTGCAGCAACCTGTCACGTTAGAGGCGCGCGGTGAAGCCTATATGCCGAAAAGATCGTTTGAGCGATTAAATGAACAGCGCCGCCAGCGCGGCGAGGAACTGTTTGCCAACCCGCGCAATGCAGCCGCTGGATCGTTGCGTCAGCTTGATCCAAAAATTGCGGCCTCTCGCCATTTAGACATGTTTATTTATGGTTTAGCGAATGCAGAGGAAATGGGAATCGATTCGCACAGTGAGGCGCTTGATTATTTGCAACGGCTTGGATTTAAAACCAATCCGGAGCGGCGGAGATGTGCGAATATGGAAGAAGTAATTGAATTTATAAAGGAATGGAATGGGAAACGTCCGCAGCTTTCCTATGAGATTGATGGCATTGTGATTAAAGTGGATTCATTTGAACAGCAGGAACAGCTCGGCGCAACGGCTAAAAGCCCTCGTTGGGCGATCGCTTACAAATTTCCAGCCGAAGAAGTAGTCACAAAGCTGCTTGGCATTGAATTAAGCGTCGGCCGTACGGGAGTGGTCACGCCAACCGCGCTTTTAGAGCCAGTTCGCGTTGCTGGCACAACGGTGCAGAGAGCTTCGCTTCATAATGAAGATTTGATTCGAGCGAAGGATATTATGATTGGCGACGCCGTCGTTGTCAAAAAAGCAGGTGACATTATTCCTGAAATTGTAAATGTTTTGCCTGAAAGGCGAACGGGAGACGAAATTCCTTTTGCGATGCCGACCCATTGTCCAGAATGTAAAAGCGAGCTTGTCCGCTTAGAAGGAGAGGTGGCGCTTCGCTGTTTAAACCCAAAATGTCCAGCCCAAATTCGCGAAGGTTTAATCCATTTTGTTTCCCGACAGGCGATGAACATTGAAGGACTTGGCGAAAAGGTGATTGCTCAATTGTTTCAACAAGGGCTTGTACATGACGTGGCCGATTTGTATACATTAACAAAAGAGCAGCTCGTTCCTTTGGAGCGGATGGGCGAAAAGTCTGCCGCGAATTTGCTTGCAGCGATTGAAGCATCCAAGCAAAATTCGCTGGAACGTCTTTTGTTCGGACTTGGCATTCGCCATGTCGGAGCGAAAGCGGCGAAAGTACTTGCCGAGCATTTTGAAACAATGGAACGTCTTGAGTCGGCTACACAGGAAGAATTGCTGGAGATTCACGAAATCGGCGAAAAAATGGCCGATTCCATTGTCACTTATTTTTCGCGGCAGGAAGTAAAAGAACTGTTGAACGAGCTCCGTTCTTATGGAGTGAATATGACTTACAAAGGAACAAAATCAGTAAAAGCAGTTGAAGGAACGTCTTATTTTTCTGGAAAAACGGTCGTATTAACCGGCAAGCTGGAAGCATTATCGCGCAGTGAAGCGAAAGAAAGAATCGAACAGCTTGGCGGCAACGTGACGGGAAGCGTCAGCAAAAAGACCGATTTAGTCATTGCCGGTGCAGAAGCCGGATCGAAATTAACGAAAGCGCAGCAGCTCCATATTGAAATTTGGAATGAAGCGCGCTTTCTTCAAGAACTTGAGCGGCAGGTGTAAGGACCATGAAAAAAATGGCGATATTATCTATAGCAACGATGTTCTTGCTATCGGCTTGTGCTCCGAAATTTGGCCAAGAAGAAGTCGTACAACAAAAAGATAATAAACAGCAAAAAGCTGTGATTCCAAAATACAATATTTCTGATTCGTACTATCGAATGATTTTGCCATTTAAGCCTTCAGAAGCGAGAGGACTTGTGGTGGAGGATTTGAATACACGTTTGGATGTGAATGAGTTTGAAACGGGCTTGATGCGTGTAGCTCAAGATCGTTTCTCACCGCAGGACTATTTATTTCAAGAAGGGCAATATTTGGACAAAAAAACGATTCAGAGCTGGCTTAAGAGGAAAAGCGAAGACGATAAGGGCTTGAATCCGGCGCTTGGCAACAAAGGAACCAATGAAGAAAAAAATACAAAAAGTCCGATTTATTTGGCCAATATTTTAGAGCATGATTATTTAATGAAAAACGATAATAATAAAGTAAAACTTGGCGGTATTGTTTTAGGACTCGCCTTAAATTCCGTCCATTATTATGAGACGGAGCAGGGATATCCGCGCGAGGTGCAAATCGAGGATGACGTCATTGAAAAAGAAGGCAAGCGACTGGCTTCTGAAGTATTGTCGCGGGTTCGTCAGATTAAAGGATTAGAAAGCGTGCCGATTACTATTGCCTTATTTAAGCAACAGCCGCAATCGGCGATTATTCCAGGCCATTTCTTTGCCGTGACGAATGTAGACGAGGGAAGCACGACGATCGACAAATGGGAAAAAATTAATGAAGAATACACTTTATTTCCATCAGATGACGCGGAAAAAAATCACCGCGAAGATTTAATGAAGTTTTTAAATTTTAAATCCGATATCGAAGATTTTTTTCCAAATTATACAGGCGTCATCGGCAAAGCATTTTATGTAGACGATCAGCTTCAGCAGCTGACGGTCAATATTCCGATGCAATTTTATGGCAAGGGAGAGGTCATTGCGTTTACGCAATATGTAACGGGGCTTGTGATGGAGCAATTCCCGGATTATATCACGGTCAATGTCTATATTTCGTCTGTTAACGGCCCGGAAAGCATTATCATCCGCGAAGCGAAGGCCGAACAGCCATTTGTCCATATATATCAATAGACGGAAAACGATAGCGATTGAATAAGTTTTTATTATCCGTTAGAATGATAGATGTGGGTTGTAAACGTTTAATTTCGGCAAAGGGGGCACAAGTATGGTACAACCTTATAGACATGAACCATTCACAGATTTCACAGCAGAAGCAAATAAACAGGCTTTTGAAGCCGGTTTACAACAAGTACAAGCGTATCTTGGCCAAGACTACCCGTTAGTGATTGGCGGAGAACGGGTGACGACGGAAGATAAAATCGTTTCAATCAACCCAGCTAATAAAGAAGAAGTAATTGGTCGCGTATCAAAAGCGAATAAAGAGTTAGCTGAAAAGGCTATGCAAGCAGCAGATGCCGCATTCAAATGGTGGAGTAAAACAAAACCGGAAATGCGCGCTGATATTTTGCTCCGTGCTGCTGCGATTGTGCGTCGCCGCAAGCATGAGTTTTCGGCATTGCTTGTGAAGGAAGCGGGAAAACCTTGGAGAGAAGCGGATGCGGACACAGCAGAAGCGATCGATTTTATGGAGTACTATGCTCGTCAAATGTTAAAGCTGAAAGAGGGCATTCCGGTAGAAAGCCGTCCAGGTGAGTCGAATCGTTTCTTCTATATTCCGCTTGGCGTCGGTGTGGTGATTTCGCCTTGGAACTTCCCGTTTGCGATCATGGCGGGAACAACAGTAGCTGCTCTTGTTACGGGCAATACCGTTCTTTTAAAACCAGCGAGCACAACGCCTGTTGTCGCTTATAAATTTGTGGAAGTGTTGGAGGAAGCAGGTCTTCCAGCCGGCGTATTGAACTATATCCCGGGAAGCGGCGCAGAAGTCGGCGACTACTTAGTGGACCATCCGCGCACTCGCTTTATCAGCTTCACAGGCTCTCGTGATGTCGGCATCCGCATTTACGAGCGCGCAGCGAAAGTACATCCAGGCCAAATTTGGCTCAAACGCGTCATCGCGGAAATGGGCGGAAAAGATACAATCGTGGTCGACAAAGAAGCTGACTTAGAATTGGCAGCTCAATCGATTGTTGCCTCTGCCTTTGGCTTCTCAGGACAAAAATGCTCCGCTTGCTCTCGTGCGGTTGTTCTTGAAGAGGTATACGATCAAGTATTAAATCGCGTCGTCGAGCTAACAAAGCAGTTGAAAGTCGGCAATCCGGAAGAACAAAGCACGTTCATGGGTCCTGTGATCGACCAATCTGCTTACAATAAAATTATGGAATACATTGAAATCGGCAAACAAGAAGGCAAGCTGATGACAGGCGGCGAAGGAGATGACTCAAAAGGCTTCTTCATTCAGCCAACAGTATTCGCCGATGTCGATCCAAAAGCGCGCTTAATGCAAGAAGAAATCTTCGGCCCAGTTGTGGCGTTCACAAAAGCGAAAGATTTCGATCATGCGCTTGAAATTGCCAATAACACCGAATACGGCTTAACAGGAGCGGTCATTTCGAAAAACCGCTTTAACCTTGACAAAGCGCGCGAAGAATTCCATGTCGGTAACCTTTACTTCAACCGCGGATGCACAGGCGCGATTGTCGGTTACCAGCCATTTGGCGGCTTCAACATGTCAGGAACAGACTCAAAAGCAGGCGGCCCTGACTACTTGATTCTTCATATGCAAGCAAAAACGGTATCGGAAATGTTTTAAAGTAAAAACCCCCTCTTGGCGAATGCTGGGAGGGGGTCTAGTGAATTTGTCGATGCGCAAAAAATCCACCTCTGTCCAAACGGCGACTGAGGTGGATTTTTCTAAAATTCCTCTGTCCAGATGGTAAAAATATTGTTGTTATACTTACGTTTCTTTGAAGAGCCTAATATACTTGGTAACATAAAGAAACCCTCGTGTTATGGGGGGATGGTGTAAAGCCAGACTGGAAAGAGAGTGGGTTTCATTTTACAGAGCATAAAATGGATAAGGACTTAGCTCCTCACTTATGAAGACATACCTCTGATATATCCAGTAAGGGGCTTTGGAAACCTAACAATGAATTAAGAATGTTGTTAGGTAACAAACATTAAATTGGGGGTTGTGGAAATATTACGAAGACTTTTGGAATAGCTCCTAAATTCTCATCATGATTTCGTGTTCAGGTTTGGACATTTGAAGAAAATCATTAGGAGGCGGTGATCTTGAGTGTCAATATGTATGGATTAAAGAGAAAAACATTTTATCAGCTTCTTCATTTCTTCCAAAGCTATGCGGACATTATTGAAAAAATCATTTTGTTTGGTTCGCGGGCACGAGGTGATTATAAAGAAACATCGGATATTGATATTGCGATTAAATTTAGAAAAAACAACGAGCAGCTATATCGCATTCAAGACGATTTGGCTGAAGTCAATATAATTTATACAGTAGACGTGATCGATTATGACAAAATAAGTAACGGAAAACTCAAATCGTATATTGATCAAGAAGGGAAAACGATCTTTTTAACGAACGATCGGGGGGAGATAGTTGTGACGATGAATAAAATCATAGATAAGCTTTCCGATTTTGAGAAGGTGCTATATAAACTTCATCAAAGCGTCGGGCGCGATGTCACGAAAGACGACCTTGTTCTTGATGCGACGATTCAGCGGTTTGAATTTACATATGAGCTGGCATGGAAATGGATGAAAAGTTATTTGGAATACAACGGAAACAACGAAGTAACAAGCCCGCGAAAGACGATAAAGGAAGCGTTTAAAGAAGGACTCATTCAAGACGGAGAAACGTGGATTCAAATGCTGGAAGACAGAAACAGAACATCACACACGTATGATGAGCAAATAGCGATGGAAATTTATGAACACATTCGCCAGAGATACGTTTATCTATTTGATCGGTTATTGATGGAAATGAAAAAGCGAGTGGAGGAGTTAGAGAAATAACGCGATATGTTGTCCCCACAGGTTTTCCCACCCTAGATGTCCGACGATTCGGAGTTCTTTTTTGTACTTTGGATATTTTACGTATGGAAGGCTCCTTTTGGTTTTCTCATTTGATTTCTCCATCAATCTCTCAATCCAGTGATCAAAGAACAGCATCGATTTATTTTATGATAGAGTCGGATCATGGAACAGACAACGCTTGTCCTTGTCCGAAGTCGATTCATCTCCCGCTTTCATCAAGCTGTACAAGATTCAGAAACGCGAGACTTCCCGACTGAATAAAGCCAGCTTGGAAAAACGCTTTTTGTTTATGGACAGAATTTTTCTAAATAGAGGAACGATGGTCGGCTATCAGCCATTTGGCGGCTTCAGCATGTCAGGAACAGACTCAAAAGCAGGCGGCCCTGACTATTTGATTCTTCACGTGCAAGCAAAAACGGTATCGGAAATGTTTTAATGAAAATCCCTCTCTGCCTAGGCAGGGAGGTTTTTCATTATGCTATATTCCCGCGTTTATCCCCTTCAAGTGATGTACAAAGCCGCTTTTTCTCTTCTTTTGCTTTGTGTAAGTAGAACTAGTTTTAGACACTTTAAATGTCCGAAGATCACTGTTGATACAAAATGGTTTCCTTTTTAGCGATAAATTTATTACATCAGTGGAAGGAAGTTCACTGATTTTGTCGAATTTTGGTTAATTGTAAATATTTGTGTAGATATGTGGGGGACAAAATAACGAGGGGGATGAAAGCGTTTATATGAATATGTGAGACAAATGACGGAAGAAATCAATCGCATTGCCTGATGGCTGATAAGAGGTGGATCGGTGGTATCAAAGAACACATGCCAAGCTTGGCATACCGCATTTCAAAAGGAATCATCCTTGCGCTGTAAATCTGGAAAGGGGGAGAAGAGGCTAAGATGATTCATATTTTGGTTGTCGATGACCATCGGCTTGTTGGTGAGGGGACAAAGAAAGTACTGGAAAATGAACCAGACTTTCATGTGGAGCTTGTAACATCTGGAAAAGATGTGGAACCAATCATAGAAAGGTACACCTATGATGCATATTTGTTGGATTGGCAGATGCCGGGGATAAGTGGAGTCGAATTAGGTAAGCGAATTCTGCAAAAACAACCAGATGCGAAAAATGTTATGTATACCGGATATGACATCGCGCCTTTTTTTCATTACTTGATCGAATCAGGTATCACCGGCTTTGTCAGTAAAACGGCGACAAGCGAGCAATTAATCACAGCGATTCGTTGCGCATTAAGGAACGAAGCGGTGGTTCCTGTGCATTTGTTGCGCCGGATGCAGCTTTCTGAGGTGAAGGACCGAACGCAAGAAGGCGAACCGGTCGCGCTGAGCCCCCTTGAGCAGGAAATATTAATGGAAGTTGCCAATGGCTTAGGCAATAAGGAGATTGCAAAAAAATGTCATATCAGCCAACGCAGCATCGAACGGCAACTATCCCGCATTTTTGCCAAGCTGCAAGTTTCTTCAAGGATCGAAGCGGTAGAAAAAGCTAGAAAGCTAGGGCTGATCCCCGCGATTCACATGGAATATTAACGCCTCCTTACCAGTGAGGCGTTTTCTTTTTTAAGCCCGCCATTTAGTGACGGAGTTCCGCCAAAAAATGGCGGGGTTCCGCCACAGGTTGGCGGTGGGGGCAAATGAAAATAGAAGTATAATATGAGATATGGGGAGGTGAGAATGTGATGGAGGAAGTTTAGTAGAATTGTCAAATGCCATTCCATAAAACGCAGAAAACGAAAAAAAAACCAAAAATCTATATAAACAATTGGATCTTTTATACTATGAAATGGCTAAAAGGTCGAAGATAGGTATTAAATGTTTTATTTTGTGTATCTGTTAAGAAATTTCTGTTGCTTTTTATTGTAAAAACGAAGTGAATTTTTGTATTGAAGAAAAAAATAATGGATGGGGGAATATTTGAATGAAACAATTTAAAAATCTAGTTTTGAGTATTATTGGAATTAGTCTATTGCTAGGTCTCAGTGTTTCGCCTGCTTCTGCTGCTTACCCTGTTGATGCTAATATAAGTCCTGCACACGAAACGAAAATAGGCTCTTCTGCGTGGTTTACGAAGAGATTATCTTGGGGGGGAGGAGCAACAAATGTATATTATATATCCTACTATGATGGTAAGGCAACTATCTTTTATGATCCACAAGCTAATTACTATTCTTATAGTAGTACTTCTTTCTATGATAAGGGATCGTTAAGCACGAGAACATGGAATACATCCCTTTATGTATCCAACGGCTCTTCCACAACAGTCTATGGAAGTGTAACGTTGAAAGATCGCTAAAAATGATGTGAAAGAAAACGGGGCTGTTGAATCAGAGTCTTATTGATGAAGTCGAGTCTTGAAAATAAATATATGATAATCGCAGTTTGGTTCTTAAAAATGTTCATACAGCCTCGTTTTTAGCTAAGGAGAAGGGGGGAAAAGATGATTCGATTAGAAAATATCAGCCAATCATTTAAGCACCATTCTAGCAAAATCAAAATTTTCAATCATGTTGATCTAGTGATTCAGCAAGGGAGCTGGGTGTCGATTGTCGGTCCGTCCGGATCAGGGAAATCGACTTTATTAAAAATTATGACGGGCTTATTAAAACCGGATACAGGGACTGTTTATTACCGGGATCTCGATCTCTATCGAATGGGCGAACGAGAAAAAAGCGATTTCCGCCGACGTCATATTGGGTTTGTATTTCAAGATTTTAAATTATTGCCGTATTATTCGGTTTTAGACAATGTGATCCTCCCTTTATATTATGATAAAAAGAAACAGGAATTATATGAAAAAGCGAAAATGCTGTTGCTATCGCTCGGCATTCAAGAGCCGTTATTTTCCAGGCTGCCGAATGACTTATCCGGAGGAGAAAAGCAGCGCATTGCCTTTGCGCGTGCGCTCATTGCCGATCCGGACGTATTGGTTTGCGATGAGCCGACAGGGAATTTAGATCGGGAGAATCGCGATCATATGATTGAGATTTTGCGTTCCTTCAACCAGCAAGGAAAAACGATGATTTTAGTGACCCATGATATGGAAGTGGCGGCCTACTCTAATTGCATTTACTTATTAAAAGATGGGCTTCTTCTGCCAAATGAGGTGAATGTATGATCCGGATCGTTTGGCGTCGTCTCGTTCACCGGAAAATGGCAACAATGACGATGCTGGCCGCTCTTATCAGCGTCTATACGCTGATTCCGTTCGGCCTTTTCCAAGCGAAAGAAGCGAAATCAACGGTCGACAGCAGCATTGAGAAATATGGAAGGGGTACATATGATCTATTAGTTCGTCCTACCTCATCAAGAACGCAAGTGGAAAAAACGCTTGGCGTCGTCGAGGAAAACTATATTGGCGATGGAAAGGGCGGCTTTTCCATCGCCGAGTGGAAGCGGATCAAAGCCGATCCGCTGATTGAAGCGGCTGCTCCTGTTGCTTCATTAGGCTACTTTCGCGGCAAGCAGTTTTCCCTAGAGCTCCCTGTTTTACAAAATCCGTCGAGATTCACCTATCAATTTTATACATCAGACGGATATAAAAACTATCCGCTCGGTTCTTCGGGAACATTTGTCTATTTTGAACAGCTCGATCCTGGAACGATTCAGTATGTTACCACAGCACAGCGTTTTGGAAGCGCAGCCATGATGATTGAGATGCCGGAGAATTATTACCTTTTGGTCGCCATTGACCCGGAAAGCGAACAGCAGTTAACCGGCATTGACTTTTCCAAATTAGAAGAACCGCTGGAACTGGATCGCCCTCAGGATCCAAAAGCGATGATGCTAAAAATGACGCTTGAAAATTACGGGAATCCCCCTGTTGTAAAGGTGCTTCAGCGTGATGATTTGAATATCCCCGTTTTTCTTCGCCTGCAAGTGGATACGCTTGAGGTAAGCATCGAGAAGTATCTTCGCAGCCTCCATTTGCAGCAAGGGCAATGGATGATGAGTGCAAGCCCGGAGAAAATCGCCGAGGTTTTAAAGGAACTGAAAAAGGAGAGAGTCGTGCAATCGAAAACGATCGATTTAGATTTATCGAAGTTTCAAAAGCCGTTTGATGGTACGGCGCTGATTCTTAATGACCAGTGGCAGTTAAATGTTGCGCAAAGATATTCAATTGGCGGCGATACGTCCGTTTATTATGTCGCCTCTAAAATTGTTTATCAGCATCTTGATTCCATTCCGACCATCCATATCGTACAGCCTGGTGAGCCGCCGTCTTATAAGCAGGTAGAAAAACGGGGCGTCTCGATGGCGACTGCAACGAAACTCCCTTTTATTATTGAACAGGTAGGCACGTTTTCTCCGAAAAAAGAGCCCAGCAACAAGCTTGCTTCAAGCCCTCTGGGCATTTATGGAGGGATGGAGGCAACAACCGAAGAGGGCCGCATATTAACGCCGACAACAGTACCCGGAAGTTTCATTCCAGCGCCCGCCAGCGGTGTGACGACGTTGGAAGCGGCTGAACTGATCAAAGGAAAGAAACCGATTGATGCCATTCGCGTTCGAATTGCTGGAATTAAAAAGTATGATGAGGCAGCCCGCCGGAAAATTGAGCAGGTGGCCGCTAAGTTGTTGAAGCAGGGATATGAGGTAGATGTCGTAGCCGGCGCTTCGTTTAAGGAAATGACGCTTGATGTCGAGGGGATCGGCAAAGTCAAGGAGCCGTGGACAACGTTAGGAGTCGCCCAACGGCTGACACATACATGGAATGATATGAGTCTTGTAACCACATTTTTGTTTTCTTGCTTTGCCCTGCTTTGGCTCGCTATGAGACTCGTTTTTGAAAAAAATCTACTGGCTCTTGAAAATGAATATCTAACTCTCCTTGGTTGGCGAGAAGGACAGATTCGCAAGCGAAATGCCATAGAGCAATATTTGCTTATGACGGTTGCCTTAGCGGCGTCTTTTAGCATTTTATATGGTTTGGATGCCGCCCTGCCGCTATATGGGGTAGCCGCTGGTTTGTGGATGTTTTCCATAGTGCTTGTGACATTTTTGCTTCACAGAAAAGAAGAACGAAAGGAGCGAACGATCGCTTATCGCCGTTTTTCTTCCATTCGTTATTATCGGCGCTGGATTGTTCCGATGATGGGGATTTTATCGCTTGCCGCCGTGTTGCTGGCTGTACAGATCGCCGCGTTGACCGCTGCCCTGCAGGAGACGGCAGAGACCGCCTTAGGGGAGTATATAAGAAATGCGACCTTTTGGGTGCAAATCTCGATCATTTTATCGTCAACTGGCCTTGCCGCCATCGGTGTGAGCGAAGGGGTTCATACGCTATTGAGCGAACGAAAAAGCGAGTTTCAAATGTATGAGATGATCGGTTGGACAAGAAGAACGAGGATCTGGCATTTTGCAAAGGAAATAGCGGTTTGGGCTCTTTCTGCCATCATTTTCGGATTGGCTTTTGCCAGCCTTGCCCTTTATTTGCTTCATGTTTCCTTTATGTGGAGCGTGATGGGATTAAGCAGTTCGTTTGTGATCTTGGCGATCATGATCGCGGTTATCGTATGGACGCGCCATTTTGATGCGGTTTAGCCTAAATGGTATCTTCCCTCTCCGGCTTTGCCTGGAGAGGGAATGGGTTTTGGGTTGTTTGCCCTATGCCGGTTGCCTGCCTCTCAGACAGAAAAATCGTAAATCGCTTGTTCGAGCAAGATCGTTTGATTTTGTGGCATTCCCGTGATTCCGCATAAAAAAGGGCGATTGATATATAGAGCCCTTCCGGATGAAAGCTTCGCAGATTCATAAAAACGCATCTTGATATGGCCAGCGGGAATCTCCGCATAAGAGCCAAATCGGTCAGCATGATAGCGGACTAAAGAAGAAGAAATATCAAATAAGTGGCAATATTTTTGGACCGACTCGTCGAGGTGGTCCGCTTGAATGCCGATATAGGAAAGGGTTGGCTGTCCATGATGATGCTGCATCAGCTGTTTCATTTCCTGCTTCCGTATGCTGTCTTGTTGCCCCCATTGAATAAAAAATGGATAGCGGTATGTGCGATGGGACTCATCTCTAATAAACAGCATCGACCAGCTGAGCACGGTCCCGTCTTCTCGTTGCCGGTTTCCGGCAAATGGGCCAATGGGGGTTAATCCTTTTTCAGAAATATGGTTCATGATGGCATGGATGTCATTTGTGCGAAAGGCGATTTGTGAAAAGCCGGCCCCTTGGGCGGAGTCTGTGACGATTTGCTGGATCAGTCTATTATCAGACTTTTTCGCTTTGTTAAGGTCCATAAAGCCAATCCATTCAATGTAGCGCAAGTCACGGAAATAGCATAGGCAATTATACGTTCCCCAATCGTGATGAATACCGCCCTGTACGGCGTGGAAGCCCATTTGTGCAAAAGCAGCTTTCGCTTCTCTGGGGGATGCTGTTAGATGAACAAGATGGTCAAAGGTCACTTGCATGGGTCTCTCTCCTTTTCATATATCCATAGAAACGGTTGATTGCGGCATGTTTCAATATGGCTGTTTGATGATCGCCGAAGTGATGCTTTGGTCATGTGGCTGCATGATGAAATCAGCTTGTATTTATTATAAAAATAAGAAGGAAAAAGCGCCAATACCCCCTTTTCTATACTTCGCTGGCGTCTCGGCGGATTGGCCATTCGCATAGAAAGGTAGAAAGGGTTCACAAAGAGGAATTTTTTTAACAAAAGCGAATGTAGTATAGTATGAATCCGATAGAGAGGAGGGCATAGGATGGGTATGGTAGATCTATCCAAAAGGGAGGTTTGGCAGCGTTTTATACGAGAAGGAATATTGGATCAAGGAAGAATCCATCACAGAATTGAAGAATCATGGCAGCTTTGCCGCCGCTATAATGTTAATCCATACGATGGAAAGGGGAAAGTTGTGCTGGAACCGCCTTTATTGCTGGAGCGGAAGCAAAAAAATCGGCGATTGCTGCAGCTGGCAGTTCCTGTTTTAGAAAAGCTACAGAAGCTGATTCAGGAGACAAAATCGCTTTTGTTGTTAATTGATCGCGATGGATATGTTTTATACGCGAATGGACATCAGCAAGCGATCAAGAAAGCTAAAGCGATTCGTTTTACAGAAGGAGTGAAATGGACCGAGGATGAGGTTGGAACAAATGCAATTGGCACAGCGCTAAGAATTCAGGAGCCGATCACCGTTGTCGGCGATGAGCACTACTCAGTCGCTTCCCAGCAATGGATATGTTCAGCTACGCCTATCTATAATGAAAAGAAAGAATTGGTTGGAGCGCTTGATCTTTCTTGCCCCATCAACAGCTCTCTGCTTCAAGACCATGCTTTAGCCACTGTTGTTGCCGCCGCTTATACCATCGAACAGCGATTTCAGCTACAAAAGAAAGAAGATCTATTAGAACTATTTAAGTATACACATCACATTCCCAATCCTCATTCTCCGGTTGTCATCTGCGATTGTCATGAAAAAACGGTATGGATGAACCATGGGTTGCGCGCTTTCTTGCCTAATTTAACCGATCAGCCACTGGAATCCCTTTGCGAACAAAAATGGAGAATTCAAACAAAAAAACCGATTCACTCTGCCGTTGATGGTGAGTTGATCGGCTATGAGGTGACGCTTCAGAGAACCGCCGTTTATCCACAAACCTTTCACTTCTCTGCGCCATCCATTCATTTTGATGGTGTTGCGGGAGAAAGCGAGGTGTTTGCCCATGTTTTGCAAAGCTGCGAAAAAGCAGCAAAAACAGAGACCACGGTTTATATGACGGGAGAAACCGGTACCGGAAAGGAAATGCTCGCCCGCTTTATTCATCAAAATAGCAATCGGAAAAACAAACCGTTTGTGGCGGTCAACTGCGGCGCCATTCCAAAAGAGCTGATTGGCAGTGAATTGTTTGGCTATGCAGAAGGAGCGTTTACAGGGGCCAAGCGGACAGGACATAAGGGGAAATTTGTGCAGGCGAATGGTGGAACTTTGTTTCTTGATGAAATGGGCGAGATCCCTCCAGAGATGCAAGTAGCACTTTTAAGGGTGCTTCAAGAGCGTGAGGTGGTACCTATTGGGGGCGATAAAGCCATTCCGGTTAATGTGAGAATCATTACGGCCACTCATCGCGACTTATACAAGCTAGTGCAGGAAGGAAAACTTAGGGAGGATTTGTTCTACCGAATTTATGTGTACCCCATTCATGTACCGCCGCTTAGAGAGAGAAAAGAAGATATTCCCTTTTTTATTGAGCATTACTGTCAAAAACACCATTGGACGGTAACCTTTTCAGATCAGCTGCTGCAATTATTGATGAATTATCACTGGCCTGGAAATATCCGCGAACTGTTGAATGTTTTGGAAAGAATCCGTGTGGAATATGGGACGCATCTCCCATCGGTTTCTCAGCTTCAGTCGATGCTTGTAGCTTGGAATCAAAATAAAGAAAAAGCGGAGCAGAATCAAGCGCTATCTTACAGAGAGAAGATCGAAAAAGAACGAATGATGAACGTATTGCAGATCACGAACGGAAATGTCAGCAAAGCAGCGGCTACGCTTAATATTTCGCGAAGCACCCTTTATCGTAAATTGAAAAAATACCAGCTCATGTAGAACATCCTAGAAAAGTGTTCCGTTTCTCCGCGTTCTGCGCAAAAGGGAAAAGGTTCGCCAATGAACAAAAATGAAACAAAATGATACAGTATGAAACAAAATGAGAAACAATGTCGCTTTTGTGTATCAGGCGCTTGCAAAAGGATTGATTTTGTAAGCGCTTTTTTGCTGGCACGATACTTGCAATATATAAAAGTGAAATGAATCGAATAGGAGGGAGCATGATGACAATCGCAAAATCACAAACGAAAAGCATCACTCAAGAAAAAGCGAAGTGGATGTATCAAAAAATGAATGAAATTCGCCAGTTTGAGGACAAAGTGCATGAAATTTTTAGCAAAGGTGTTTTGCCTGGTTTTGTTCATTTGTATGCTGGCGAGGAGGCGGTGGCAGTCGGAATTTGCGCCCATTTAAGCGAAAAAGACTATATTACGAGCACACACAGAGGGCACGGTCATTGCATTGCAAAGGAATGTGACTTAAATGGAATGATGTCTGAAATTTATGGAAAGGCGACAGGGCTATGTAAAGGAAAAGGCGGATCGATGCATATTGCCGATGTGGAAAAAGGAATGCTTGGTGCCAATGGAATCGTTGGAGGAGGCTTTCCTCTCGCTGTTGGTGCCGGATTGACGGCGAAGTTAAAGAAAACGGGCGGAGTGGCCGTTTGCTTTTTCGGAGATGGCGCCAACAACCATGGAACGTTTCATGAAGGGATCAATCTTGCGGCGATTTGGAAGCTACCGGTCATTTTTGTGGCCGAAAATAATGGATACGCGGAAGCTACTCCTTTTGAATATGCTTCCAGCTGCCAAAATATTGCCGATCGTGCGGCTGCTTATAATATTCCGGGAGAAATTGTGGACGGTAAGGATGTGGTCGCTGTTTATGAAGCGGCGGAAAGGGCGATTGAGCGAGCAAGAAACGGACAAGGCCCGACGCTGATTGAGTGTAAAACTTATCGAAACTACGGACATTTCGAGGGAGATGCGCAAACATACAAATCATCGGAAGAAAAGCAGAAGCATTTGCAGGAGCTTGATGCGATTGTCAGATTCCGCAAGCATTTGCTGGCGAATGGGCTTGTCTCTGAGCAGGAGCTAATGCATATCGAACAAAATGTGGCAGAAGCGATTGAGAAGGCTGTCGAGTTTGCGGAGAATAGTCCGTTTCCGACCGAAGAGGAGCTTTTGCGGGATGTATATGTATCCTATTAATGAAAAAGTGAGGGGGAGCGAAAGATGACAAGAAAAATTTCTTTCTCAGAAGCGGTCAATGAGGCGATGAAGCTGGCGATGCGAAAAGATCCGAATGTCATTTTGCTCGGAGAGGATGTCGCCGGCGGGGCGACAGTCGACCATTTGCAGGATGACGAAGCATGGGGAGGAGTGATGGGAGTCACGAAAGGACTTGTGCAGGAGTTTGGGAGAGAACGAGTACTTGATACGCCGATTGCTGAAGCGGGATATATGGGAGCGGCTGTCACGGCGGCGGCCACTGGAATGCGGCCAATCGCTGAATTAATGTTTAATGACTTTATCGGCAGTTGTTTGGACGAGGTGATGAATCAGGGAGCAAAGCTGCGCTATATGTTTGGCGGAAAGGCGAAGGTGCCGCTCACTGTGCGGACGATGCATGGTGCAGGGTTTCGGGCGGCGGCCCAGCATTCGCAAAGCCTTTATGCGTTATTTACCCACATACCAGGTTTAAAGGTGGTTGTGCCATCGACTCCATCTGACGCAAAAGGGCTCTTGCTCGCTTCGATTTTTGATGATGATCCCGTGATCTTTTTTGAGGATAAAACACTTTATAACATGAAAGGAGAAGTAGACGAGGAGTTTTATACGATTCCGCTTGGAAAGGCCGATATTAAACGGCAAGGCAGCGATTTGACGATTGTCGCAATCGGAAAACAGGTGCATACCGCGTTAAAGGCGGCAGAATTATTAAAAGAGAGAGGAATTGAAACAGAAGTCGTCGATCCAAGAACGCTATCTCCGCTTGATGAGGAGACGATTTTAGCTTCTGTGGAGAAGACGGGCCGGCTTATTGTCATCGATGAAGCAAATCCGCGCTGCAGCGCTGCTACGGATATTTCCGCGCTCGTGGCCGATAAAGGATTTGATTATTTAGACGCGCCGATCAAAATGATTACCGCTCCGCATTGCCCGGTTCCATTTTCGCCGGCATTGGAGGACCTGTATTTGCCAACTCCGGAAAAAGTGTTGCGGGCAGCAGCTGAAATTATCGGCGATGAAACGATTGTAACCGTGTGAAGCAGACGCGAATCGTGCGGGACATAGTAAAACTTTGTTTTATTTCAATCAGCTGGCATGCGCCTTTCTTTCTTAAAGCGTGAATCAATAGGTCATTCATTTCAGCTGGAGTCCAGCAGCTGACATTTTCTCAAAAAGATAAGAGTGAATATAGGGCGCTAGTATAATGAGCGATTTAACAGCTTTCCAAAAGAAGTCTCCCATCCTCGAGGACCATGAAGGGTGACAGCCCAGTGAGTAGGGGGAGATGAATTTCGGTCGGCGATCCGCCAACGGATAGGATACTCTATCGTTCGAACGGACCCCTGCGGAACGAAGGGAAGCGTAAAGGGTTCTTGTGTAGGGCTTACCGTTCAGCGAACACGCACAAGTCGCTTGAAGCCCTCCTCTAAACGGTGGCGTGGCGGGTGGTTCACAAGAGCGGCTGGCGACATGGACGCTCAGGCGCATGCTGCCTTTATTGATTGCAGCATTTTTCATTCCTTGTATTCATCGGAAAAGGAGAGAGAAATCATGGCGGTTGAAATCATTATGCCAAAGCTAGGAATGAGCATGGAGGAAGGAACGGTAGTCGAGTGGCTCAAAAAAGAAGGAGACACGATTAAAAAAGGTGAGTCGATTGCGGTCATCAGTTCGGAAAAAATTGAAAAGGATATTGAAGCTCCTCAGGATGGAGTGCTATTGAAGATTATGGTGGCGCAAGACGAAACGGTTGCAGTAGGGCAAGCCATCGGCTATATCGGTCAAGAAGGAGAAAGCATGAATGAAGCGGAAGGAAGAGAAGCTGTCAAGACAGAAGAACAGGTGATCAGCGCTGGAAGCCAAACAGCGCGGCAGGAAGCGGCGGCAGCGATCGCGGCTGAAGAGACAAAGCCCGCTCCGCAGATGATGGCCCGTGTTTCGCCTGCGGCGAGGAAGCTCGCTCGCGAAGCGGGGATTGATTTAAGCAAAATTTCCGGTTCTGGCCCAAGGGGAAGGATAACAAGAGCTGATATTGAAAAAGCCATACAAATGGCGCAGGCTCCTGCCCCTTCTGTTGCAGAAAAGCAGCCAAAGCCTCAAACGAATGTTGAAGTTGAGCCAAGCGGTGTGACGGTCAAACCGATGACGGGTATGCGCAAAACTATTGCCTCAAGAATGTTTGCTAGCCTGCAGCAAACGGCGCAGTTGACCATTCATATGAACGCAGATGTCACTCATTTGTTGGAGCTGCAGGAAAAGATGAGACAGGATGAAGCGATCGGAAAACTGACGATCACGGACTTTATTGCCCGTGCCGTCGTTTTATCGTTGCTTCAACATAAACAAATAAACAGCCATTATCAAAATGGACAGATTCAAACGTATGATGCGGTCCATTTAGGGATAGCCGTTGCGTTGGAAAACGGCCTTGTTGTTCCTGTCGTCAAACATGCCGAATCTCTTTCTTTAAGAGAAATTTCACAGCAAATCAAGACGTTCAGTAAAAAGGCGCGTGAAGGGGCTTTAAACAGTGAAGAGATGACAGGATCGACCTTTACTATTACTAGTCTTGGTGCTTATGGAGTCGAATTTTTTACGCCGGTGCTCAATCCTCCAGAGGTAGGAATTCTTGGGGTAGGGACGGCAACCGATGTCCCTGTTTTTATCGGGGAGGACATTCAACGCAGAAAACGATTGCCACTCAGCTTGACGTTTGACCATCAAATCATTGATGGAGCTCCAGCGAGCGATTTTCTCCGCACCGTGAAGACTTATTTAGAAGCGCCGTATCGGATGTTATGGATGTAATCATTAATAGGTTACTTAGATTTGCTTTTTATGTTGAAGTGCTGTATTTGGGAATTAAAGTGCATAGTCTTAGTCTTATTTTATCCAGTTTAAGTTGTAATAGATGGAAAAGAAAAGCCTCTCTTCCTACATGAAAGAGAGGCTTGACATTTTATGCTTCTACCGGAATAAATTGAAAGGTCTGTACGTCAAACAATCCTTGGTCCGTCAATTTCAGTTCTGGGATGACTGGCAAAGCTAAAAAAGCGAGGGTAATGAATGGATTAAACGCTTGAGATGCCCCGATATCCATCAATGCCTCTTTGATTTTTTGCAAGTTTTCGCACACATCGCTGCAGCTTCTTGTCGTCATAAGACCGCCAACTTCAAGCGGCAGGTCGGCTATGATTGCTCCGTCTTTCACGACAACGAGTCCACCGTTAAGCTGCTTGATATGATCGATGGCCAGCAGTAAATCGCGATCGTTTGTGCCGACGGCGATAATATTATGCGAATCGTGGGCGATGGATGAAGCAATCGCGCCGTTTTGCAGTTGAAACCCTTTCACAATGCCAAGTCCGATTCCGCGCTGTTGATGCCGTTCAACAACAACAAGCTTCAATAAATCTTTTGTTATGGAAGGGACGAATCGTCCTTGGTGGACATCGACTGATTCGATCATATGCTTCGTTTGTAAGCGATTGGGAATAATTTCAATAACATGAGCCTTCGTCCCTTTTGAAAAAGGAATTTGCAGATCTCTTTCTGTGATGACGGGGGCGTGAACAGATTGGAGAATTCGGTCTCCTAAATTTTTCTTTTCTGCTGATGTGGAAAAGACGGCTTTGCCGTTTTCGGCCACGAGCACCCCTTTTTTATAAACGTGTGAAATTTGCAATAAACGCAAATCGTCAATCAGTAAAAAATCGGCTTCATATCCGGGAGCGATGGCTCCTTTTGTATTTAAACGATAGCACTCAGCCACATTAAGTGTCGCCATTTGAATGGCCGTGATCGGATCGATTCCTGCCTGTATAGCAAGGCGGATGTTGTGATCGATGCTTCCCTCGGCCATTAGTTCATCTAAATGCTTATCATCTGTGCAAAATAAAAATCGCCGTGCATTTTGGACGTTAACCGCCGGAATCAGCTGAAGCAAATCTTTAGCGACGGATCCTTCGCGAATCATGACATATAGGCCGCGGCGAATTCGTTCTAAAGCTTCTGCGGCCGTTGCACATTCATGGTCTGTTTTTATGGCCGCGCTGGCGTACACGTTTACCGCTTGATGATCCAAGCCGGCCAAATGCCCATCGATGCGTTTGTTCGCTTCTTCTGCCATAATGAGCTTATCGAGCATATGTGAGCGCTCGTGCAAAAGAGACGGGTAATCCATCACTTCTGCCAATCCGAGAACTCGAGAGTCGGAGAGAAATGGAGCCAGCTCCTGCGCGGTCAATACAGCTCCCGCATGTTCAAACGATGTCGCTGGAACACAGGAAGGGAGCATGATATAAACGTCCAGCGGCGCATGCTGGGAATCGTCCAGCATAAATTGTATTCCTTCCACTCCAGATACGTTGGCGATTTCATGAGGATCGGCGATCACAGCTGTCACACCGTGAGGGATCACGGCTTGAGCAAATTCGCTTGGGGTGACCATGGAAGATTCAATGTGCACATGCGCATCAATGAATCCCGGACAAACATACTTTCCTCCGGCATCAATGATCGAATGGCCCTCATATTGTCCGATGCCTGCAATCATTCCGTCAACAATGGCGATATCTCCTTCTTCGATCTCATGAGCGAATACATTGATAATTTTCCCGTTTTTGACCACGAGATCAGCCGGCTCTTTCCGGGCGGCAACGGCGAGCCGCTTCCATAATAACGATTTCATTAGTCTTGCTCCTCTCATCATTTTTACCAAAATCACCTGATTCGTGTTCGCTATTGATTGAAATGTGAGCGAATCTTCCAATAGCAGCTGAAAAAAGGGAGTTTGACAACGCTTCAAAGCGCCATTTCCACAATGTGGCATAGTTGCTTAAATCAAGCCTGAATGAATGGCGCATTTGGAAGCGTCTGATGCCTTGCTTTTTTGTCCAACATCCCTGTAACGAAATCGGCCGTGGAAGCACAGTCCTAACTTCATATCTAAAAAATGGTAATCTGTAAAGTGAATCTATCAAAAATAGGAGGACAGGTACAGCATCATGGCCGCTTTCCCATCATGACGGATAAGTCCATGTAAATTGTTTTCATTGTATGATTGAGAGGGTCCGCTCGTCAAATGATTCGTTAAGATAAAAGACCAAGCATTTAAATCCAGTAGCGCATGTTGCTTTAATCAGTGAAAGTTTGGTATCATCATAGTATTGTGAAAGGTCGAGAATGTTGGAGGTGAACGAAAATGTCAAGAATTTCGATCGAGCAAGTTAAGCACGTAGCTCATTTGGCACGTTTAGCGATTACTGAAGAGGAAGCCGAAATGTTTACGAAGCAGCTAGATGCGATCATTACATTTGCAGAGCAGCTCAATGAACTGGATACGGAAAATGTTCCGCCAACGTCGCATGTGCTGAATATGAAAAATGTGATGCGTGAAGATGTGCCGGCACAAGGCCTTCCGCTTGAAGACGTGTTGAAAAATGCACCAGATCAGCAAGATGGACAATTCCGGGTGCCAGCGATTTTAGAATAAGGGAGGGAAGAGCATGTCGCTGTTTGATTACAAAATGTCTGAATTACATAGCCTGTTGCATAAAAAGGAAATTTCCGTTTCCGATTTAGTCAGCGAATCCTTTAAGCGGATTCATGAAGTCGAAGAGAAGGTACAAGCCTTTTTAACACTTGATGAGGAGCGTGCACGTGCGAAAGCAAAAGAATTAGATGAAAAGCTAGCAACCGAAGAAGAATTCGGCTTGCTTTTTGGCATGCCGATCGGTGTGAAGGATAACATCGTGACAAAAGGCCTTCGTACGACGTGCGCCAGCAAAATTCTTTACAATTTTGATCCAATTTATGATGCGACGGTTGTACAGCGCTTGCAGGAAGCCGATGCCGTGACAGTCGGAAAATTGAATATGGATGAGTTTGCGATGGGATCTTCCACGGAAAACTCCGGTTTTCAATTAACACGCAATCCATGGAATATCGAATGCGTACCTGGCGGCTCAAGCGGCGGTTCGGCTGCGGCTGTTGCGGCAGGAGAGGTGCCATTTGCGCTAGGATCTGATACAGGCGGTTCGATTCGCCAGCCGGCTGCGTTTTGTGGTGTCGTCGGCTTAAAACCTACATATGGACGGGTATCGCGCTTTGGTCTTGTTGCTTTTGCTTCTTCGTTGGACCAAATTGGACCAATTACACGTACCGTTGAAGACAACGCTTATTTGTTGCAGGTGATTTCCGGGCTTGATCCAATGGATTCAACATCAGCCAATGTCGATGTACCAGACTATGTATCGGCATTAACAGGCGATATTCGCGGTCTAAAAATTGCCGTGCCAAAAGAATACTTAGGCGAAGGTGTCTCTGAGGAGGTGCGCCAGTCTGTATTACATGCATTAAAAGTATTGGAAGGACTTGGCGCAACATGGGAGGAAGTATCGTTGCCGCATTCTAAATATGCATTGGCCACTTATTATTTACTTGCCTCTTCTGAAGCATCTGCGAACCTTGCCCGTTTTGACGGTGTCCGCTACGGCTATCGTACGGATAATGCGAAAAACTTAATTGATATGTACAAGCAGACGCGCAGCGAAGGCTTCGGCAATGAAGTGAAGCGCCGCATTATGCTTGGAACGTTTGCATTAAGCTCTGGCTATTATGATGCGTACTATAAAAAAGCGCAAAAAGTGCGGACATTAATTAAGCAGGATTTTGAAAACGTATTTGAAAAATATGATGTCATCATTGGTCCGACAACGCCGACACCAGCGTTTAAAATCGGCGAAAAAACGAGCGATCCGCTAACCATGTATGCGAATGACATTTTAACGATTCCAGTTAACCTTGCCGGCGTTCCGGGCATTTCCATTCCATGCGGATTGGTGAACGGGCTTCCGGTCGGCTTGCAAATCATCGGCAAGCACTTTGATGAAAGCACGATTTATCGCGTTGCGCATGCATTTGAACAAGCGACGGACTATCATAAACAAAAACCGGTATTGTAAGGGGGGAAATGAAGATGAATTTTGAAATTGTCATCGGGCTTGAGGTCCATGTCGAACTGAAAACAAAATCGAAAATTTTTTCCAGCAGTCCAAACGCATTCGGAGCACCCCCAAATACACAAACGAGCGTGATTGATTTAGGCTATCCAGGGGTTCTCCCTGTGTTGAATAAACAAGCGGTTGAATTTGCGATGAAGGCGGCGATGGCATTAAATTGCGAAATTGCCACGGAAACGAAATTTGACCGAAAAAACTATTTTTATCCAGACAACCCGAAAGCGTATCAAATTTCGCAATACGATCAGCCAATTGGCCAGAACGGCTGGATTGAAATTGAAGTCAACGGCAAAAAGAAAAAAATCGGGATTACGCGCATTCACTTAGAAGAGGATGCCGGAAAGCTGACGCATACAGGCGATGGCTATTCATTGGTGGATTTCAACCGCCAGGGCACGCCGTTGATTGAGATTGTTTCTGAACCGGACATTCGCTCTCCAGAAGAAGCGTATGCCTATTTGGAAAAGTTAAAATCGATTATTCAATATACAGGCGTATCTGATTGTAAGATGGAAGAAGGCTCGCTTCGCTGCGACGCGAACATTTCGCTCCGTCCGATCGGATCGGACAAATTCGGTACCAAAACCGAGTTAAAAAACTTAAACTCGTTTAACTTTGTGCGTCAAGGATTGGAATATGAAGCGAAACGCCAAGAAAAAATTCTGCTTTCTGGCGGCGTCATTCACCAAGAGACGCGCCGTTTCGATGAAGCGACAAAAACCACTATTTTGATGCGCACAAAAGAGGGATCTGAAGACTACCGTTACTTCCCAGAGCCAGATCTTGTCATGCTTTATATTGACGATGAATGGAAGGAGCGCGTTCGCGCCTCGATTCCTGAGTTGCCGGATGCTCGTCAGGCTCGTTATATTAAAGAGTTTGGTCTGCCGGAGTATGATGCGAAAGTGTTAACCATCACAAAAGAAATGGCCGATTTCTTCGAAGCGACAGTTGCGAATGGCGCTGATCCGAAATTAGCGTCAAACTGGCTCATGGTAGAAGTATCAGGCTATTTGAACGCCGAACAAAAAGAGCTTCACGACATTGCGCTTACTCCAGAAAGCTTGGCAGGCATGATTAAGCTGATTCAAAACGGCACGATTTCATCGAAAATCGCTAAAAAAATCTTTAAAGAGCTTGTTGAAAAAGGCGGCGACCCAGAAAAAATCGTCAAAGAACAAGGGCTTGTCCAAATTTCTGATGAGGGAACGCTGCGCAAAATTGTGCTGGAAGTGCTTGATGCCAACCCGCAGTCCATTGAGGATTATAAAAATGGAAAAGACCGTGCCATTGGCTTCTTAGTTGGCCAAATTATGAAGGCAACAAAAGGACAAGCGAATCCGCAGCTTGTGAATAAGTTGCTGTTAGAAGAAATCAATCAACGATAACCAATATATGGCTGTCCCAAAAAAGCACTAGGCGAAACCTTTTGGGACAGCCTTTTTATTTGATCATTCAGTGCAAGCGCTGATTGTATGAGCTGAAAAGGTACATTTATCTCGAAAATTCCTTGTTTATCAAACAGGAAAAAGAGATTTTCACCCTCCTGATGGTGCCAAAATGTTTTTGCGCAGGTGTCTATATCAATGAAAGGGTATTGGACCTTCTTTTCATGGATGTTGTCCTTTCGGCTGGTGGCAGCGCTTCTGAATATAAAGGTCATGCCGTTTGGGGGATGATTCCATTTTTTGTAATGAGAGTATTGAAAGGAAAGGATATGGAAGTATATAAGAGCATATGGGAGGATATTGATGTATTTCTGAGGATTCTGGATATATCCGACTAGTATCGTGGGAAATTCGCACATATCGCTTTATATACACTTATTTCCCATTTGTAAACCATATCTATGTATCGGTATAATAATCATTGTAATTATGTAACTATTCAGCATATTATCGCTGGATCTTGTTTTCAGAACCATGGAAAGAGGGGATTTGCTCTGGCGGAAGGCATCAAAAATAAAGAGTGAAGATGATCATAACAGGGCTATGAAAGCAGCATGCCCAAGAATACAGAAGATGAAAGGGAATCATGAGTTGAAATTTAGAAATCCATGTATGATGGAGTGATCTTCGTTCATCCCTTGCTTCATCTTAAGCTGTATTTTCCTTTATCTATGGAGGCGGGTTTTCACTGTGAGACAGCGCTGAGACAAGAGTCTTTTTTCATTTTGTAAACATTCTATCGTTTTTCCTAGTGGATGAACGATCATCGTTTAGAAGGCAGAGCCTTGTTGGCTCAACGATCTGTATGGAGCAGGATGCTTCGTAATCTATGAAATCTTGTCTGACGCTCGTGGCGCGTATGAAGCGATCTTGCCTGGCAAGATGAATCAGTAGGTCTGCTTTATACAAATGAGGTCATGAGATTTTTGTTTTTGCTTAGAGCAAAAAAGATAATTCGTCCATTTTGGACAGAAGGGTGCTTTGTTTTGATGAAGGTAATCGTTCAAATGTTTGAATAACCAATCGCTTTATGTATGATCGGATTTCCCTTCGTCTTGTTTCCTCATCAGTTGAATATCCAGTAGATGTTTAATCTCCTCTTTCATCAAATTCCGTAGCGAATTCTACCAGTCACACATTTCATACCCGCATATGAAGCAGATGCAACATACGACTTCCATTGCTTCGTTTGTTGGCATGAACGCCATCTTTTAGTGTTTGAAGACAGCTTCCGTCATCTGTCTTCAGCGTGAAAAGAAATGAGAGCGGCGCTCCATCCTTTGATACAAGTCCGGTAAACAGAAAAGAGTAGGCGCTTGTTCGTTGTTTCTTCACTGTCTAAAGGAACGGCCATTGGAAATATGGTACATCGCATCTATATGTCTCCGCTATCTAAAACAATCAGCTAATCGTCATGTGACCTTGAAAGTTCATTTAAAGTAATTTGCAGCGCTTGAATGGCGTGGGATTTGTTTTTGGCTATGGAAGAGTTTTTCTTATAAAGTTTCTAGTGATGAGGCATAACATGCTGAATAGTTACGTGATTGTTTCTAAATGATGATTGTACATCCTCTATCACAGCTTTGAGCTAGCTCAATCATGTAAAGGGGAGGAATTTCATTGCGTAAATGTGCAGCTTTGATCGGAACGATTTTATTAGTCTTATCACTGGTGGCCTGCGGAACGGGAGAAAAAGCAGAGAAAGGAAAGATTGTGATTGCCGGTAAAAAATTTACCGAACAAATGATTTTAACGCATTTGCTGGCCGAATACGTAAAAGCGAATACAGATTTGGATGTAGAGGTAAAGGATAGCCTGGGCGGCGCGTTTATGCTGCAACAGGCGATCGAAGGTGGCGACATCGATGCTTATGTAGAATATACGGGTACCGGTTACTTAAATATTTTAAAAAATCAATATGACGCATCGCAAACGCCAGATGATATCTATCAAGCAACGAAAAAAGAATATAAGGAAAAATTTAATATTACTTGGCTTAAGCCGCTTGGATTTAATAATACGTATGCTTTGGCTATGAGAAAAGAGCTGGCGGATGAGCTTGGGGTGAAAACAAGCTCGGATTTAGCAAAAAAATCGAATCAGCTCGTATTCGGTTCAGATGCCGAGTTTTTTGAGCGGAGCGATGGATACGACGGGTTAGTCAAGGAATATGGATTTCAGTTTAAGAAAAAAACGAATATCGACCCTGATTTGCAATATGAAGCCGCTAAAAACGGCGATATTGATGTCATTACTGCTTATACAACCGATGCGCGTATCAAAAAATACAACCTCGTTGTGCTTGAAGATGACAAACATTATTTTCCTCCATACTATGCTGTACCGATTGTTCGCCAAGAGGTTTTGGATGCCAATCCGGGATTAGAAGAAGCGCTAAACAAGCTTGAAAATATCTTATCTGATGAAAAAATGATGGAGTTGAACGGACAGGTCAATATCGAAGGGAAGCAGCCAAAACAAGTAGCGATCGACTTCCTCAAATCGGAAGGACTCATTGACTAAACAGCCAGTTTGAAGGAGGGACAGCATGATTCGATTTGAAAATGTAAAAAAGCAGTATGATGATGGTTTTATTGCTTTAAAAAATATCAATCTCGAAATAAAAAAAGGAGAATTGGTGACGTTAATCGGCCCAAGCGGCTGCGGAAAGACGACGACGATGCGAATGGTTAACCGCTTGACAGAACCGACCTCTGGAAAAATTTATATTGGCGGTCAAGATATATCGACGATTGATCCGGTAGAACTGCGCCGCAACATTGGGTATGTGATCCAACAGATTGGTTTGTTTCCCCATATGACCATTGCGCAAAACATTACCCTTGTGCCCAAATTGAAAAAGTGGAAAGCCGATATGTATGAAAAGCGCGTCGATGAGCTGCTTGACTTAGTTGGCTTGGATCCATCCACTTTTAAGCATCGCTATCCATCGGAATTAAGCGGCGGGCAGCAGCAGCGTGTAGGGGTTATTCGCGCATTGGCAGCGGAACCGGATATTATTCTAATGGATGAGCCGTTTAGCGCGCTGGACCCGATCAGCCGCGAGCAGCTTCAGGATGATATTGTAAAGCTTCAAGAAGAAGTGCAAAAAACGATTGTATTTGTGACTCACGATATGGATGAGGCTCTAAAAATCGCCAATCGCATTGCTATTATGAAAGAAGGGGAAATTGTCCAGTTTGATACCCCGGATAAGATTTTACGGCGTCCGGCCAATGAGTTTGTCCGCGGTTTTATTGGGGAAAACCGGCTTCAGCAGGGGAACTCATTAGTGCCGACGGCGAAAGATTTAATGTCCTCATTTGTTGTCACTGCTTCTCCCAACCGCGGATTAGCCGAGGCTTTTCGCTTGATGAAGGAAAAGAAAGTAGACAGTTTAATGATTACAGACAAAAAGCAAGTCTTTCTTGGCATCGTGACATTAAAAGAGTTGGAAAAACAATATGACAAAGAAGAATGGGTGCTGGCCGATATTACGGACGAGAATTGTGCGACGCTAACGAAAGATGATGATGTGACAAATGTGGCTGAAATTTTCCAAAATAAGGATATAAACGTGATCCCGATATTAGAAGGAGATCGGCTCGCAGGGGTGATTACAAGATCGAGCTTGATGCGCGGCTTAGCCGAATGGGAGTTTCATAAGCAACAGTGAGGGAGTGATAACAGATGAATCTCATCCAAACGTTTATTGACAGGAAGCAAGATATTTGGCTTGCCTTTCAAGAGCATATTATGTTATCCGCCATTTCAATGGCGGTTGCCATCCTTGTCTCTGTTCCGCTTGGCATTCTCTTGACAAGGAATAAAAGGATTGCTGAACCGGTCATCGGAGTGGCCGCGATTATTCAAACTATTCCAAGCCTTGCTTTATTGGGATTTATGCTTCCGATCTTCGGAATTGGCAAGCTTCCGGCTATTATCGCGTTGACCCTGTATGCCTTGCTTCCGATTTTACGAAATACCTATACAGGCATTTTGGGTGTTGATCCGGCGCTTGTGGATGCGGGGAAAGGAATGGGAATGACTTCATGGCAAATTTTGTGGATGGTCGAACTTCCCCTCTCTTTGCCAGTGATTATGGCAGGAGTAAGAACCGCGACCGTGTTAACGATCGGTGTTGCGGCGCTGGCGACATTCATCGGTGCCGGAGGACTTGGCGATCTGATCGACCGCGGCTTGCGGGTGGCGGACAAAAATCTTATTCTAGCGGGAGCGATCCCTGCCGCCATTTTGGCCATTTTATTTGACCTCATATTAAAGAAAATAGAAAACAAAGTAACGCCAAAAGGATTAAAGTCGTAATTCGTGTTTTTGGAAATTGTTTTAAAATGTGTTCTGATGTTGAAGAAGTAATAGCGTTGTATAAAGGTAGCTAGAGTATATTCGATCATCGTAAAGTTATAAATTTGTATAGAAAAATCGAGATCCCTTGCCTTCCCCTCTCTTTAAAGTAGAAAATTACCTAGACATTATGTGTAGAGGGGGATAGGTGTTAGGCGAAAATGCTAGCTTTAGCCTATACAGCGAATGAATTAATAAGTAGCACTCCATGCCATCCAACTTGTCAATGGTTATTATCCTAATAGTTCAAGAACAAGCGGACATTTCATGATTGCATATCAAATGATTGAGGTATTCAATGGTCGTCGATCCCCCAATCGTGCTAAAATCCTGGGAGATTGACGACCCCTTATTTTTTTCGCACTTCCTATCAGACATAATCCCTTTTGAAGATTGTATCAATTTTTTAAGCTATGTATAATGATGGTGTCGTAGTAACTAATTTTTGATATATCAATGGTTAACTGTTTTTTATCTTAACTATGAGGAATCAAAAAGCATTGGAATATCTGAATCGTGACTAGGAGAGTTTTTGTTCGAGCATGAGGATAGATTGAGTAGGAGTGTCTCCTTAGTTTTTTAGATACTGAATGCGAGTGCATTATGTTTTTGTTATAAATATCTTTGAACTGTCCTGTAAATTGTTTTTCATGAAGTGTATATATACACGTTCCCACTTAGAAACTTCATTAATGTCAATCTTTGCGGTACGTTTTACAATAAAAAGAAAATATAAGGAAATATTTTTTGGTTTTTAAAAAATGTTACAAATTCGTTGTATAATGAATTTGTAAGAATGATTCTCCATCTGTTATTGTGCACAGGTTAATGCAATCGTTTGTATTGGCATGTGCATATTTTTTACAATAAAATAAACTGAAAATTGACATAAATAAATTTCCCCTTAATTGAGGAACGAGGTAAAAAGCAATGAAAATAGAATATAAAATGTCTGTATTGGCAACTATGATGGATAGTGTGCAGTATTATTTTTATTCGCTCTATATGGCTATCTTACCTTAAATAAGAATTAAAACATTAATAATGTCATTGTTATCTTACCTACTTAGGAATGAAGACAAATGAATATTTAAGAAAATTCGAGGTAAATTTAATTAAGAATGTAATTGTAAAAAATTTTGAAGGAGGACAAAAGATGCGTATCCATATACTTTTTGTATCCAGTAAAACATGCATGGAGCATAAGAAGAATAAGATCAGAAAAGTCCATATACAGGTAGATACAGCGCAAATTCATGATTTTTTCCGAAGGTACTAGTTGAATTCAGAAAAGTTAGAATAAAATGTGAAATTTTTGCGTTAGATCTTGAATTAGAGGGTTTTTATGGTAAAATCTCCTTAGTTGTAGTAATTCAATCCTAAAGGAGGTGGGATAATGATTAAAACGATCTACTCCCTTGGTCACAAATATTTGATGGAAGGAAATTCATCGATTGTTCAAGCCATCACGCTGCCGGTTGAGCATTCAGCTGCCGCTGTTAAATATGTGGTCATTGTTGATTTGGCGATTGCTGATCAAAAGATTCACTTGATACTTAAAGAGGTGGACTCATCTACTTCGCTTGATTTTTTATGGATTGGCACAGCAGATGGGGCAGCGAGTCCACAATGGTACGGCACGGTGAGAAATGTTGAATATTTGTTAGGGCAAACCATTCCTAACTTGCTTGAACGATGGGATCGTGAAGACCCTTATTATGTTTTTTTAACAGAAGCACATCAGCGGTTTTTTGTTGATTTGGGCGAGACACAAAATTCAGGCGAGCGCTATCGCTATGTATTCAATCCTGACTACATTGGTGGCACGTTGACCGAAAGAGACGGGAAAAAGGCGCTTAGCGCGGTAGCAAAGCAGTTTCAACAATTTGTTGAAGCAAAATTAAATGTAAATTCTAAAGATGTTTTATTATATTCTCTATCGCTTGATGGACAGTTAGTAGTCAAACAGCCAGAATATGAACGGTTAGTCCTTGCCGATAAACTTAGCGTGTTTGAAGACGCAAAAACAGGTGTGTGTGCGCTGACTAACCAAACAGAGGCTGTCACGGGCGAGACTACGAAATTAAAGTTTAACTATTACATAAACCAGAAAATTAGTTTTGCAAGCGGTTTTGACAAAAAATCGTTTGTAAAAAACTTATCCATTAGCCGTGACGCTTACCAAGCGATTATGGCCGGAGAAGCATATATTCTTCGCAACTTTAATACCCGATTTAGCGGTTTGCCTTGTTATATCATTCCAGACTTTTTATACGATATCCCATTTAAGAATGCGCCGCTGGAGACAATTAGCGAGTATATTCAGCAGTTTGTCCGAACCATTAAAACAGCGGAAACCGCTAAAGAGTTGCATAAATATATTGAGAATTACAGGCGTTTTGAAGAGCAGATGGATAACTACATTGCTTTGCATTTTCTTTTTTACACGAAAGCGCAAGCTTCTTTAAAGATTAACAAACTTGTGTCAGATGTTCCGTTAACGTATTTGCGACAGTTAAGCAGAGAGATGAGACAGGTGGAAGGACTAGGGCGCCGATTTTTTAGTCAGACAAAATTTAACCTTGGCTTGGATGCGATTTACTATCTTATTCCGATGCGTGTGAAAAAGGGAGACAACTTAGAGAAGCGCAAAATTTTGCATGTGTATGAATCATTGCTTACAAAAAAGCCTTTATCATACCATTGGCTCATTACGCAATTTGTGCAATTGGCAAAAATTTACGCATATGCACACTATGACGTTTATCAATTCAACGGTAAAAAGGAATATAACGATGTTCAGCTAGTAGATGCAATGATACAAGCACAGCTACTCCTAAAACTGTTATACAAGCTTGAACTGATAAAGGAGGCGAAGGAAATGGCGGATGGCATCTCCTATGCATTGCCGGATGCGGAAATAGCCGATTATATGGGAACGATGAACTACACTGCTGCACAAAGCGCATTGTTTTTGCTTGGCTATTTAATTGCTCGAATCGGAGCTGAGCAAGTCAAAAAAGCGAGCGCCCGGGCAGAAGCGCTTGGACAAGCTCGGACGGGAAGAACGGCGAATAAGCCGATTTTGTCCAAAATCAACTATCACGGCATGAGCAAACAAAGAATTATGTTTCTTTCTAACGAAATCCCCGACAAACTTCGGCAGTTGAAAATTGCTTCTGCGCATAATGAGCTTATTTACGCGGAGCATAAACATTTGTTAGATGCGGCCATGCAGGAAAAATGGAGTTTATCAGATCGTGAAAGCGTTTTTTATTTATTGTCAGGTTATGCTTATGGAACGAAACGGATTTTGGAGAACGCCAAAAAAGAAAAGAATGATAAGGAGGAAAGCAAGTGATGAATAATAGCGATATGTTATTTCTTTATGATGCCAAGCTGACCAATCCGAACGGTGACATCGACGAAGAGAACCGTCCGCGCATGGATTATGAGCGCTCAGTGAACTTAGTAAGCGATGTTCGTTTAAAACGCTATCTCCGTGATTACTTTGAACAAATCGGCAAAGAAATTTTTGTAGGAAAAGTAGATGGAGAGACGGTCAACGCGACTGAACGAATCAAGCATTTATTTGACAAATTTGAAGGAAAGGTAAATGTTAATAAATTATCGAAAGAGCAGCAAGATTGGATGTTGGATCAACTCATTGATGTTCGGCTGTTTGGAGCGACGATGCCGTTGAAATCTGAGGATAAAGGAAGTTCCATGACATTTATTGGTCCGATTCAATTCAATTGGGGCTACTCATTAAACAAAGTGACGCTTGTTGAATCGACGAGCATTACTTCGCATTTTGGTTCGGATAACAAAAATGATGGCGGCAATATCGGAAAAGATTACCGTGTATACTACTCATTTTTAGCCTTTCATGGCATTGTTAGCGGCCATCGCGCCACGCATACACGGCTTGCGGAAGACGATGTTCGCCTGTTGGATCAGGCGATGGTGAAGGCGATTCCGTTGAGTGCCACCCGCAGTAAAGTTGGTCAATATCCGCGTCTATATATGCGCGTGGAATACACTTCTCCAGAATTTGTAGCGGGAGATTTGCGCGATTTAATCAGTTTAACAGAAACAGAGGGGCTGCGCAGCATCTCTGAAGTCGAACTTCGGATCGATGCACTAGTGAATAGATTGTTAGAAATCAATGATGAAATTGCCCATGTTTATTACTGGCAAGATTCGAATTTATTGTTAAGCTACGAAGGACAGAAAGGTCAATTGGCGGATCTTCTGCCTAACGACGTAGCAGGCAAGCTAGTTTCAGTGCTGTAAAAAGGGTGACATGTATGAATATACTCATTTTTGATTTGATCGGGAAGATGGGGCATTTTCGAAAGATGGATACGAACTCATCTTCTCTATCATATTTCTTTCCGCCGCGAACAACGATTGTGGGATTAATTGCAGGAATCTTAGGAATCGAGAGAGACGGTTATTACGAGCCATTTTCATTCGATCAATGCCAAGTGGGGCTTTCCGTCCGCACCCCGGTTCGAAAAATGATACAAACAGTCAATTATATGTTGGTGACATCAAAGGGTCATCTTAACAATAGTGCAGGACATACGCAAATCCCTCTTGAGTTTGTGCTTCCGAGAAAAGAAGAGATGGCATTGCGTTACCGCGTTTATTTTTCTCATAAAGACCCGGTGATTTATGAAGATGTAAAGAAACGGGTTCAGTCAAACCGATATATTTACCCGCCGTATCTCGGTCTGTCGGAATTGCTTGGACAACTAGAGTGGATCGCGGAGGCGGAAGGGGTACAAAATGAGTCAGACGGTTTAATCCCGATCCATTCGGTCGCGCGCATCTCGGATTTGCGCGAGCGCTCGCTTCAGCTGTCAACTGACACGAGGTTTGTGAAAGAATTTATGACCCGCCATTTTACGAAAGAACGAGCCATTCTCGAGACGGACTACTATTTGCTAGAATTGTCGCGGCGGTTGGTCGCTGTTCCTAACGTGCCATACGTTACTGTCACGTACGGCAACGAAAGGGAACATGTGTTGTTCATGTAGCGCGCATGTCAGACCGCCGCGCTATTTTTTAGGGGGTGGAAGCATGTATTTGTCGCATACAAAACCAGATAAAAGATTAGTAGTTCATTTGCGGGAAGTATATGAATATTTAAAAACTCTGCTTGAGTATGTACCTTTATCGAGAGAAGACTACGAAACGGTGCAATACATAGGCAAGATCGTAGCCGTCACACACGATTTCGGAAAATACTTATCTTACTTTCAAACGTATTTGCGAACGAAAGAGACGGAAGGAGATTTACATCATCACTCGTTTATTTCTGCGGTGTTTGCTGCACACTTGCTATGCCGCTCCAAAAGCTTGCCTGCTTCATGGTCAGAATTTGCTCCGCTGCTAGGATATTTTGCCGTCATGCACCACCATGGGAATTTGCGCGATATAGCACTAGATGTAACAGATTCAAATGACATTTATGAAGATGACATACAGCGCTCGCTGTATGATCGGGTGCGGACGTTAAAAATTCAATTGGAAGATATAAAAAAGCATGCCTCGTCCATTATTGGGGATTTATCGCCACTATGGGAGGAGTTGCAGATCCCGCTTTCCTTATCTGAAGAACTTGCAAATTTTATACAACATTATGAGAACGCTTTTGATGAAACGTATCGCCAATTTTATTTGCTTACGCGACGGAAAAGAGGAGCGCTTACGGCAAAATTATATTATTATGCGTTGTTGTTATACTCTGTATTAATCGACGCTGATAAATGGTCTGCAGCTAATATTAAGCGAAACTCGCGCGTCCATATTCCGGGCCATCTAGTCGATCAATATCGCCAAGCGAATTTTGATGTGGAAATACTTGAAGGAACAAACGGTTGGCGCAACCGAATGTATGGGACGGTCATGGAACGAATCGAACAAATTGCCCGCACTAATGCTGCACAAAGGCTATTTACATTGACAGCGCCAACGGGGGCGGGAAAAACGCTTTTATCTATTTCTGTTGCTTTAAAATGGCGGGAACACGCGCAGAAATATGAGGGATATACGCCCAAAATTATTTATGCCCTGCCGTTTACGAGCGTCATTGATCAAAATGAGAAAGTGATTTACGATCTTCTTGCCCAATTACAAGATTTCAAAGGAAATGAGCAACGTTATTTGGTTAAACATCATCATTTATCCACGTTTCAATACCGCACAGACCATCAAGAGTTGCCGCTTAGACAAGCCTTGTTGCTGACAGAAAGCTGGGAAGCCGAGTTTATTATTACGACGTTTGTTCAACTGTTTCAAACTCTTATCGGCTATGAAAATCGGGCGCTGAAGAAGTTTCATCAAATTGCAGGAAGCATTTTAATTCTCGATGAAATTCAAAACGTGCCAGTTGAGTATTGGCCGTTGTTGCGCGTTGTGCTGTCGAATATGGCTGAATTGTTTTCTTGCAAAATTTTATTATTAACAGCTACACAGCCGCTCATTTTTCCACAAGGTGAAACGATAGAGCTTTTAGAATCAGAGTCCGTTCAGCCGATTCACTTTTTTCAAGAAATGGAGCGTGTCCATCTTCAGTGGCTCAAGGGAAGCAAAGGGACATACAATGTAGATGAGTGGATGGAACAATTTCAACTTCACTTTGAGGATGGAAAAACGTATTTAGCAATTTTTAATACAATTAAAACGTCTATTGATGTGTACGAACGACTCAAAAAATGGCTGAAGCAGCACGGTTATCATGTTTTCTACCTTTCTACCAACATTGTTCCTTGCGAACGTAAACAGCGTATTGAAGCGATCAAAGACCTTCTTAAAGAGAAGCAAAAGGTAGCCGTCATTTCTACACAGGTTGTGGAAGCAGGAGTAGATGTCGACTTTGATGTGGTGTACCGCGACTTGGGACCGACTGACTCCATTGTACAGGCGGCGGGACGCTGCAACCGCAACGGGCAAAAGGATTGTTTAGGGAAAGTGTACATTACGCCGATGGAACGAAATGGGGCGTTGGAATCCAAATATGTATACGGTGCGGTCCATACAAATATCGCTAAAGAACTGCTTCCAGAGGAATCGATGTTGGAACACCAATTTTTTGATGCTATCCATCAATATTTTTCCAATGTAAAAAACGCTAAATCGTTCACAGCCTCCGATGGGATTATAAAAGCGATGGAAGAGTTAAAGTTTGATGCCAAAGATAAGCCGGGAATCAAGCAAAAGCCGGAATATGTATCAGAATTTCAACTGATTGAAAACGCACATCAAGCAGTAGATGTGTTTGTCGAAGTGGATGACCGCGCTATAGCAATCTGGCAAGAATATATAACGACCGTTATCGAAGAAAGCAATTTAGAAACGAGATTTGAAAATTATTTGCGTTTAAAAAGGGATATCCTTCAGTACGTAATTTCGGCACCGATTCAGCTTGTGAAAAATTTAGACCGCGATTTATATGAAAAAACACGAATGCTTCATTTGTCTAATGATCTATTAAACCAATATTATAACAGCGAATATGGACTGATTCGCTCGAGTGAGATGGTGGATGCATGGATTATGTAATGGATGTAAATGGCACGCATATTTGGTACTACTTTATTTGTAAACGCGAGGTTTGGCTGATTGCCCACCAAATTGCGGCCGATCAAGAGGACGATAACCTCGAAATTGGCCGCTTCATCTCGGAAACAACGTATCAGCGCCAGAAAAAAGAAATGCTAATTGGCAATATTAAAGTGGACCGTATTCGTCGCGAGGGGGACACTTTGGTTGTTGGAGAAGTGAAAAAATCATCCACCTATGAAAAAAGTGCCTACTATCAACTCTTGTACTATCTGGATACATTGAAGAAAATGGGGATTGAGGCAAAAGGGGAGTTATTGTTTCCAAAAGAAAAGAAAGTAACGAAAGTGGGATGGACAGAAGAAGGAAAAAAAGTATTGGAAGAAGTGGTCGCTGATATTCGCCGCATTGCCCGGTTACCTATTCCGCCAGAATCAAAAAAAATTCAATTTTGCCGAAGCTGCGCCTATCGTGAATATTGTTTTGCGGAGGAATCATGATGAAAAAAACACTTTATATTTTTCAAAGCGGCGAGTTGTTCCGGCAAGACAATAGTATTTGTTTTGAAACAGCTGAGCGCAAGCGGGTCTTGCCTGTTGAAGATATTAATGACATCTATATTTTTGGCGAAGTGAATGTCACCAAGAAGTTTTTGGAGCTCATGGCGCAAAAACGTATTTGTATTCACTATTTTAATTATCACGGTTATTATACGGGAACGTTTTACCCACGTGAACATTTAAATGCCGGACACGTTATTTTAAAACAGGCCGAAGCGTATTTAGATCCGGAAAAACGTCTCGCCTTAGCGCGGAAATTTATCGACGGTTCGATCGGACAAATGATCCAAGTGTTGAAATATTATCAAAATCGTGTAAAAACCAATCAAGAAAAATTTAAGGAGATGATTTTCGATTTCCAGTCAAGCCGGGCGAAATTGGAGCAATGGACAAGCGTCGAGGAAATGATGTCAACAGAAGGGCATGTGCGTGAGAAATATTATCGTATGTTTGATGATATTTTAAACCATCATCCGGATTTTTTATTTGAAAAGCGTTCAAAAAGGCCGCCGCTCAATCGGTTAAATGCCATGATTAGCTTTGGGAATCAGTTTTGCTATACGATGGTGTTAAGTGAAATCTACAAAACTTATTTAGATCCGCGTATCGGTTTTTTGCACGCGACGAATTTTCGGCGTTTTTCGTTAAACTTGGATATTGCGGAAATATTTAAACCGATTATGGTCGATCGATTGATTTTTACTTTAGTCAACAAGAAGATGATGACGAAGAAAGATTTTGATAGAAATATGGAAGGAATACTGTTATCAGAAGAGGGACGGAGAAGATTTATTGAAGAATTGGACAAACGCATGAAAACAACAGTTAATCACAGACATCTTGGTAAATCCGTGTCCTACCGCCGTCTTATTCGTTTGGAACTTTATAAAATACAAAAGCATCTTCTCGGCGAAAAAGAATATGAGCCGTATCGCTCGTTATGGTAGGTGTTGCTATGTTTGTGATACTCGTCTATGATTTTGATAAAAAGCGTGTCGCCAAAGCGTTAAAGATTGCTAGGAAGTATTTATATTGGGTGCAAAACTCGGTGTTAGAAGGGGAAATTTCCGAAGCCAATTATGTCAAGCTAAAAATGGAACTGGCGAATATCATGGATCCCAATACAGATTCTATTGTGTTTTATACGTTTCGCACGCAAAAATATTCGAAACGCGAAGAGATGGGGTTACGAAAAGGCGGAGAAGACAACATTTTATAGGAGGAACAGATGAGGCTTACGATTCGATTTAGACCAAAAGATGGAACCCTTATATTACCGATCAACTATGAAGAAGTGTTGCAAGGATTTTTATACCGTTCCATTCAAGATTTTGACCTTGCGGATTTTTTGCACAATGTTGGATATACAAAAGAAAAGCGGAGGTTTAAACTATTTACCTTTAGCCGGCTTTATGGAACATACCGTATACATCGGCATGAGAAAAAAATCGAGTTTTTTGACCAAGTGACATGGCATGTTTCATCTGTGGTGGAGTCTCTTATTGTCGATTTGGGAAGAAACTATGTATTGAAGGAACACTTTAACCTTAATGGACAGCCGATTCATATGGAGGAGGCGCAAGCGGCAACGTTGCAGCTTTCTGCCCAAAAAACTTATCGAATTCGCATGCTTTCTCCTCTGACGGTTTATAGCACATACGAAAACAGGTATGGAAATAAGAGAACTCATTTCTTTTCTCCTTTTGACGTTGTGTTTTCAGATATGGTTGAGAAGAACTTTTGCAACAAGTTTCAGTCATACTTTCAACAAGAGCCAACTGAGCGGGTTACAATAAGACCTGTTCGTGTAACAGGAAGGGATAAAGTCATTACAAGTTTTAAAGGTTTCCTGATCAATGCGTGGAATGGGATATATGAAATTGAAGCGTCTTATGATTACATAAATTTTATGTATGATGTTGGGATTGGTTCGAAAAATTCTCAAGGATTTGGGATGTTTGAAATTTTGGAATAAGCCTATTTAAGTTGTCGTCGCTCTCCAATAGCGCACAATTCCTAGGGGATCGACGACAGTTTTTATTGATGAAATCCCTGTATTGATGAAGGGTTCAAACAGTTGATAGGCTTTTACGTTGCGTTTATAATGGTAGTGTAACTGCTTTCGGAATGTTGATTTATTAATGTTTTTTTGGGGTTTTTATCTTACCTATGAGGGATTGAAACTTGGCTAGATATTCAATATAGTCGTGAAACTCATCTAAAGTTTTTATCTTACCTATGAGGGATTGAAACATTCAACGAGCATTAGATGATTTAGCATTAGGAGGTGTTTTTATCTTACCTATGAGGGATTGAAACAAGTAATCCGCCATGTATTCAATCGAATATCCATCGTTTTTATCTTACCTATGAGGGATTGAAACCTTGTTGTATACCATCGGCTGGAAAACGATCATTCTTGTTTTTATCTTACCTATGAGGGATTGAAACTCGTCGAGTTCACTTGCTTGAATTCGGCCATGCGAGTTTTTATCTTACCTATGAGGGATTGAAACACGTGCAGCGCAAATACGTGAATCAGATTCCGCAAGTGGTTTTTATCTTACCTATGAGGAACTGAAAATTGATTTGAGGAACATTTGTGTAAAATTAGCACGTTATTTTGGAACAAAATGATCATTTTTTGCAAATTCTAACGAGATTTTGTGCATTACTCTAGCGAAAATATGGAACATTGTGCAAATTTAATTCCTTTTGTTTGAAGAAAGACCATTTGATGGTTTGATATAGAGCTTCTGCGGACATGTTTTCTGGCGAAAGGGGCGAGTGGGAACTCTTTTCTCGCTAGGCCATAAGCCTAACATGTCCGCCATTCCATGTAAAGCCCGTATGTCTAATTTTGTGATTATATTCAAAAAATAATTAGCTAATGTGTAAAACAAATAATTTGCAAATTTACAAGATTGTTGCTGTAGTATGATTTGGTGCGTGTCAACTCAGTAATCAAGGATGTCATAGTTCCCCTGAGATTGTTGCTGTGGTATGATACCATATCATGAATCATCGAGATGTCGTCAGTCATAGTTCCCCTGAGATTGTTGCTGTGGTATGATGATTAACAGAAAAGGATTTACGTCTTATGAGTCATAGTTCCCCTGAGATTGTTGCTGTGGTATGATTGAAGGTAAAGTCATTCCGGCACCGGTCTTGGTCATAGTTCCCCTGAGATTGTTGCTGTGGTATGATATATTCCTCGACACACTTTTCAAAGCTTTCGTCATAGTTCCCCTGAGATTGTTGCTGTGGTATGATTAGGTTGGAGAGAAATAAAAGCTGAAGAAAGTCATAGTTCCCCTGAGATTGTTGCTGTGGTATGATGACTCCACTCCGATTCATCATCATCAGAAAGTCATAGTTCCCCTGAGATTGTTGCTGTGGTATGATCAAATAATAAGGATATTTTTAAGACCCACAGTCATAGTTCCCCTGAGATTGTTGCTGTGGTATGATCGTGCAATACTCTGTTTGCATTGCGCTTGGTCATAGTTCCCCTGAGATTGTTGCTGTGGTATGATATATTGGCGTAAGGAAATACCTCTAAATCAGTCATAGTTCCCCTGAGATTGTTGCTGTGGTATGATTTAGTGTTATACCACATAAATCTAGTGTCGGTCATAGTTCCCCTGAGATTGTTGCTGTGGTATGATTCTACCATGTCAACTTCAACACTGTCATAGGTCATAGTTCCCCTGAGATTGTTGCTGTGGTATGATACAACAACAGTAATAGCTTCAGGCTCGATGGTCATAGTTCCCCTGAGATTGTTGCTGTGGTATGATACGTGTGTCAAAAAGCCTGTAATTTCAAGGATTACAGGCTTTTTGATTGCGGAAAAACGGAGCGGTAGATGTTAGCATTTTGAGTATTGGCTGTGTTTTTTTAAAAAAGAGTTAGTTGTGTTGTTTTAAGCGTTTTCTCTTTTGGAGTTGCTTCGCCCAATAGAAGCTGCATTTTTGCGTATTGTTTTTCTGTTACAATCATCGCCCGAATGGATCCTTGAGATGGTAAATTCTTTTTTAATCTTGCCAAATGTTTATCAGCTGCCTCATGTCCGTTGCAAATGCGGCTGTAGACTGAAAACTGTAGCATATCATACCCTTCGTTTAATAAAAATGTGCGGAACCGTCGATAGTCTCGCTTCTCCCTACTTGTGAGAACTGGCAAATCAAAAAACACAAGCAAGCGCATAAAATTACTCATATACGTGTAATTGGAGCGGGAGAAGCTTAGGTAACTTTAAGCACGAAGGGTTTTGCGTTTTGCTAGCGGTGACGAAGCTTTTCGCGATTTCCTCTACGGCGTTTACCACAGTCAATGTTTCGTCATTTATTAGTATATCCACATTTGCCAAATTATATAAATCTGCCCTGATAGATGCGGAAAATTCATCGTCTGGATTCACATGCTGGGCGACGTATAAATCAACGAGAGGTCGCAGTACTTCCATAAAATCATCCGCCAAGTTAAATTTATTTAAATCATTATCGTGGTGAATCCCGATGCAAGGGAAAAATCCGTAATTCACTAATGACCGGGCCACAATGCCGCGCATAATGGCATATCCATAATTCAGGGCGATATTGATTGTATTATCGCTCCGCCGTGTAAATTGACTGCCAAACAAATAGTGGAAATATTTTTTAGCTCCGTATGCTTCACGGTTGTTTGTATCTCCTGAGTCAACGGTTTTACTAATTCGATATAAGTCTTCTGCTCCTTCTTTGTTTAAAAACTCTAAGCATTTTCCTTGGTTGATTAGTTTTTGAATGACGATCTGTTGCCAAATTCGTTTTTTGAATGGTTTCGTATAAGCGTACTGCATGTACAGTACGCTCAATTGTCGAGAGTGTTTCTGGAACGTATTGAACACCCCGTTTGGCAAGCGTTTTTGGTCACATGTAAACAACGCGATGTTATACTCAGCCATTTTGCTTAAAGCTACGGAAGTAACGGTGACAGCAGGCTCTTCAATCAAAATGGAGCATATATCTTCCAAAGGAATTGACACCGCTTCTTCTTGCTCAATCACTAGCTGATTGTAACGAATCGACAGTTTGCTCGGTTTTCTGATCATGACATGACGCCAACCCAACCCTCTTTTCTCCTTTCACCTGATAGATGTTGCCAAGCACATCTACTTGATATTTCTCGAATCGTTTGAGGGTTTTTGAACCGACGCCTCGTAAAGAAAAGCTTTGATCGTGGCTGATTAAGTCTAATCCGCCAGTAGCTGAGTCAATCGTTTTATAGTACATGAAGATATCCTTAACTTTTACTTCTCTCCCCAGCGAATCTTTCACCACTTTTTCTCGCGGAAATTCGACCCTTACGAGGTCATTTGGATACAGGCTGAACTTAAATGTATAGTCTTCGGTCATTTCTTTCCATTCGGAATATGGCTTATTCGCCTCAATCGCTTTGTTTGGCAAAACGCCGTTCATAATGTCAATTGTGTATACGGGTACGCAATAGTATTTGCCGTCTTTTTCAAAGACGTCGGTGCGGACGATGTTGCTGTTATAAGCGACGGTTTTTTCATCTAGATGCACCACTCGGTTTTTGACGTCAATGATTTTTACGCTTCGAATAATTGGGCCAGGCTCACCGTTTTTCTTCGGTTTGTGGAGCGGTTGTTGGAACGCTTTTTTCGGATCGTTTCCGTGTTCAAGCAGGCGTTGGCGAATGACTTCGTATGTTCGCGGATCGCTTTCTTTTCCATACATTGGGAAGTGGCCATCCGCGTCTAACTTGATGTTAGAGAGTTTCGTTTTAACAATGGTTTGAATCTTTCCGCTTGGTTCGTCCTCACCGATATAACGGCGCAATGTTTCTTGATGTGCCGCGCCTGTTACGCTTCTCTTTGGCATTCGTGATACAAAAACCGATTTTAACGATTCGAGTTTGCTATTATCATAATTTCCAAGGTTTAAAACTTTTATACTCTCTTGCGGAAATTTGGATAGCCTTGCTTTTAGTTCATCAGAAAAATGCGGCCACGGCTGCGGGAAAAACGGTTCTTTTTTCTTGGCGAGTTCTTTGTTTTGTTCCCGTTCTTGATAAAAACGAGTAATTTTTTCAATTATATCAGGTGAAGCGCAGGCAACGATGACCGCATCGACAGCATGATGCAAATCAGATTCTTCTCGGTTTTTATTGAAATCCCAGCGGCTGCGAAGATGTGCCGTAATTTTTCCGCTCACGGTATACACTTTCTGGTTTCTGTTGCTGTCGGCAAATTTTAAGTGCTCTTTAATGAAATTGACGAAAAAGCGCGAAATGTATCTCGTATCATTCAAATTGCGTTCTTTAAACTCTTTTTCTTCTGTTTCCCCGTAGTGCAGTCGAAGCAAATTATTTTTCTTTGCTTTAGAGAATTGCTTGTTCGTCAGTACAAAGGCTTCAAAGTTGTTCCAACGCTCCGTTCCTACACCTAAATACTCGGCAGGAGTTCGGTTTCCTTTTTGGCGGTTTTCCTTCGTTAAAACAAGCACTTTATTGGCGTAGCTATCGTCTAAACTGCGGCTGTAAGGAAAAATATGGTCGACTTCGGTGTATCCTTCATCTAATAGGTGTTCCAACGAAATAGGCTCGAGAGAATACATGCATCTTCCTTGTTGTTCGCTCCAAAGCTTAAATTTGACGATATCCAAGCCAGTTGGATTTTTCGTTAGTCCGTATTCCATCAGTTGTTTAACCGCGGTTTCATTTTTTTTACGGTTTTCTGTTTGTTCTTTTTGGACTTTTTTCCTCTCGTCGAAGGAACGCGATAAATCTCTAGCCAATTCAATATGAATAGACACAGGCGAACCATATTTTTTAATAATCGCATTCACGACTTTGCGCGCTTGTGTCAGCGCCCGCATGACAACCGGATTGGCGATGTCCGGAATAGTTGGGAGCAACCGTGTTTTTTCTTTTTTCTTAGGTCCTGTAAAATCATAATTGGCTAGTTCGCAAGCCCTTGAATAAACTTCTCCCTGTTCCATGTAAGGAAGGATGTTCCGAAGAGCTTTAATAGATAAATGCCCAAACTTTGAAAACGATAAATTTAGTAATTCATCAATGAGTGCGGAGTCATATGCTCGGTTAGCTAAATTGCAAACCTTCTTTCCATCAGCTCGTACATACTCATTTTGTAAGTATGCGTAAATATCTTCGTCGTTTTTGAAGACAGTAAGAGCGTAGCCGAACGTATCGAAATCGGCTTCAGAAAATTGGTCGACTCCTTTTTTGCTGTAAACTTGCTCAATGCACTTGCGAATTTTATGGTAAGCGTCCAATTCTAGAAAGCGGATATTTTCCATTTTTTTCAATAGTTGATCTACTTCGTATACAAGCCCTTTAAATTTAATGTCATCAGGTAGGTCGAGAAGTTTACGAATATCATGATAAGTAATTTTATTCTTTGTAAATGCTTGTTTATATATCAGCTGACGTTCTTGTTCTGTCAGCGGTCTGGTTCCATCAAGGGAAACAAGTCGCAGTTTATTAATATGCTCCCAAGCGACAAATGATTGAAACGTGTAAGTCGCTTTTGGAGCGCGCTTTTCATTCGGTTCGAACGTGCAAAAACCGACTTTTTTCTCAATGTCGTCTTTCGATGCGAAAGGCCTTTGCGAGGACCAAATGTGCAAATAGGCTGCTTCAAAATGTTCAGTGCAAATAGGGTTGTTGAATTCGCGTTGCTTTGCAAAAAGAAGTTGAATCTCTCGTTGCAAATCATCGCGGGCAATCATATTGGAGTAATCATCCGCTTTGTTTCGTTTATGATATTGAAATTTTTCATCTTTCACAATCATTTCAGCAACCGTGCGATACTTGTCTAGAATGGAGCGATTTTCTTTTACATGTTTTAACAACACGCTATTTTCGTTACTATTTCTTTCGCTTTTGCGGTTGGACTTAAAGCCTCTTCGTTTCGCTAAATGAAGCAGCACACGCGCCAGTTCATCATTATTCAACTTTCGATCGAGCGCCTCTACACGCAGCTGCCATACGTCTGTTAATCCACGTTTCGTAAACAAGTTGTCCATCTCTTCTTTGGTTATAACATTTTCGCGGACGAGAAGGCGACGAATGCGTTCAAGCCGATGTTTCCGTCGGCGGAGTCGACGTCTTGTGGAACGTGCAAGCCGACGAGGGAGGGCTAACGGGTCGCCTTGAGGCTGCTCCGCTTTATCGAAAATCCGCACCCCCAAATCTTCAATACGTCGTAAGTCAAGATTAATGGCAGCCCAACCAACAGATGTAATGCCGATATCGAGTCCGATTTTGTAATTCATGAAAATCCCCTTTCTATATGGTTTGATATAACAAAAAAGACCTTAGCATTGGAGGCTAAGGTCTGAGATCGCAGTAAAATGGGGAATGCCCATTGAAAAAGGGCTATAGGCGATCCCCAACGCCGCGGGTCATTTCTACCCCCTAAAAGTAGAAAGCCCTTATCATAGTAACCCTGAGAGTGTTGCTTTGGTATGATATATTTTCATTTTAAATGGTTTTTTGTAAAATTCAAGGGGTAAGTTAATAAATTTGAGGTGTATTATGGGAGAGAGCCGAACGAAAGGCTGACAATTCAACCGATTGATGTTAGGAAGCGCGACAAAGTTGTGACGATGTTTAAAGGGTTTTATATTACAGCTTGGCAGGGACAGTACCGCCTTTTATCCTCGCCGGAAAATTTAACTTTTTTATACCGCGTAGGCCTCGAAGGACGAAACTCGCAAGGATTCGGCATGTTCCGCCTCCTTTCCGAGAGGTAAATCTTTTTCTCTTTTTGTCGTCGACCTCCAATCATGCAAAAAGTCCGGGGGATCGACGACACTTTTTTATCCCGAAACATGCCTATCATATCAACGGTTTAAACATATTGATTCAATTTTCAAATAGTTGTATAATCAACCTGTATTTGTTGTCCATCCTTTGATTTATCAGTGTTTTTTAGGTTTTTATCTTAACTATGAGGGATTGAAACGCTGAAGACAGATGACGGAAGCTGTCTTCAAACACGTTTTTATCTTAACTATGAGGGATTGAAACGAACTATAGATGAAAAAGATATTCCAGATCACGATAGTTTTTATCTTAACTATGAGGGATTGAAACTCAGCGATTTCCTGTGCCTTTTTGTATACCGATCGGGTTTTTATCTTAACTATGAGGGATTGAAACCCTAACAGGGATAATATAGAAGGAACGATCTTTTTTGATTGTGTGGGGAAAATAGAAGAATCTCTGATTTCCTTAAAGCTTAGCTGTCGTTATTTCGTGATAATCGGTTTACCGCTTGCCGACCGATTTGCTCATTTTAATACATCCATCGAGAAGTCTCCCGCCTCTAAGCGAAGTGGAGGTGGGGGAGGTCATCAGACCGCTTGCTGTTCGATTCTTTGCTGTGTGCTTTCGTGACAGAGACAAGTCTGTCACCCTCTTCCGATCTTCGGTGTTCTAGGCGGCTTCATTGTATGGATGGCTCCGCCGCCCTTATTTTGTCATCGTCTGCCGTTTTTCCGCTCCTGCTTTATGCGAATCTGGAAAGGAGCGGATCTTTTCTGTTTTTTAGAAAATTTCCCGTTGCGCTTTCGACTTTCACATGTTCTAATAGGAATGATAGTAAAGCGAATGATTGGTTCGCCGATTTTGCATACAATGGAGGGCTGGAAGTTGAAAGATGCAATCATCCGCTTTGAGCGTGTGACAAAGCTGTATGATGGGGTTGCGGTGCTTGACGATGTAAGCTTCGAAATTGAGAGAGGAAAGTTTTATACGCTGCTGGGGCCATCAGGATGCGGAAAGACGACGATTCTGCGGCTGATTGCGGGCTTTATTGAGCCATCGCACGGAACGATTTATTTTCATGATCAGCCGATCAACCAGGTTCCGGCTAATAAGCGGCAAGTGAATACCGTGTTTCAAGATTATGCTTTATTTCCTCATTTGGATGTGTTTGAAAATGTGGCATTCGGGCTGCGCATTAAAAAAATGAAGCAGGCCGAGATTGATAAAAAAGTGAAGGAAGCGCTGCGGTTTGTCAATTTAGAAGGATATGAAAATCGTAGAATTCAAGAAATGTCGGGCGGACAACGGCAACGGGTGGCGATCGCGCGCGCGATTGTGAACGAGCCGGAGGTGCTGTTGCTTGATGAACCGCTATCAGCCCTTGATCTGAAGCTGCGGACAGAAATGCAATATGAATTAAGGGAGCTGCAGCGCCGATTAGGCATTACCTTTATCTTTGTTACACATGATCAAGAAGAAGCGCTGGCGATGTCGGATCAAATTTTTGTGCTAAACAAAGGAAAAATCCAGCAAAGTGGCACGCCGAAAGATATTTATGATGAACCCGTGAATCGATTTGTTGCGGATTTCATCGGCGAATCGAACATTTTGCCGGGACGCATGATTCAAGATTTTCTTGTGGAATTTGCCGGAAAACAGTTTGAATGCGTAGACAGCGGATTTTTGCCAAATGAACACGTCGAGATTGTCATTCGCCCAGAGGATTTAGAAATGACGGCACCGGAGCGCGGCAAATTGCGTGTGCGGGTAGATTCTCTGTTGTTCCGCGGCGTGCACTATGAAATTTGCGCCTATGATGAAAACGGCAATGAGTGGCTTGTCCATTCTACGAAAAAAGCGGAAGTTGGAGAAGAGATCGGCCTTTATTTTGAACCGGAGGCGATTCATGTTATGCACATGGGGGAGATGGATGATGGCCGCCATGAGACATAATGTGCGTAACCTTTATTTAATTCCGTATGTGTTGTGGATCGCTTTATTTGTCGCGGCGCCCATTTTGCTTATTGTGTATTATTCCTTTTTCGATATTGAAGGAAAATGGACCATTGCCAATTACGAGAAATTTTTTACTCCTATCTACTTGAAAATGGCGCTGAATTCGTTTTGGTATGCGTTTTTAATTACGTTGCTTTCGTTGCTGATTGCTTATCCAACCGCTTATTTTTTAACAAAAACGAAACATAAGCAGCTATGGCTTTTATTGATTATTTTGCCGACGTGGGTCAATTTGTTGCTGAAGGCGTATGCTTTTTTAGGCATTTTTGGAACGTTCGGCTTGGCTAATGCTATTTTGGAAATGTTGGGAATCGGCAAAAAGCAAATTTTATTTACAGACTTTAGCTTTGTTTTCGTATCGGTTTATATTTTTATCCCGTTTATGGTGCTTCCTATTTTCAATGCGCTTGAAGAGCTGAATCCGTCGCTTGTGGATGCTGCACGCGATCTCGGGGCTTCCGCATGGACGACATTCCGCCGCGTTGTGTTTCCATTGACGCTGGATGGTGTAAAAGCGGGCTGCCAAGCGGTGTTTATCCCGTCATTATCTCTGTTCATGATTACGCGTTTAATCGCTGGCAATCGCGTCATTACTCTGGGGACGGCGGTTGAGGAGCATTTCCTCGTGACCCAGGATTGGGGAATGGGAGCGACCATTGCCGTGTTTTTAATGATTGCAATGGCGGTTATTATCGGGTTAACAGGAAACCGGAAGTGAGGAAGGCAGATGAAGCGAAATCGGACATGGGGACAAATTTATTTAGTGATCGTATTTGTCATTTTATATATGCCTATTTTTTATCTTATGTATTATTCGTTTAATAGCGGCGGCACGATGCATCATTTTCAGCGATTTACCTTCGAATGGTACAAGGAGGTATTTCATGATCCTCGCCTTTTAATTATTGTCATCAATACGCTTGTGATCGCTTTGTTATCGGCTACGATCTCGACGATTTTAGGTGTGGCGGGGGCGCTTTCGATTTATTATGTAAAAAGACGGAGAGCCAAAAATTTGCTGCTTACGTTTAACAATGTGCTCATCGTAAGTCCTGATGTCATTATTGGTGCCTCGTTTTTAATTTTATTTACGATTGCCGGAATCAAGCTGGGGTTTATCTCTGTTCTCTTATCACATATTGCCTTCAGTGTTCCGATTGTCGTATTGATGGTGCTGCCAAAGCTGCAGGAAATGAGTCCGACTTTAATGGATGCGGCGCACGATTTAGGGGCGAATCAATGGCAAGTGTTAACACGAGTCATTTTGCCGTTTATTACACCCGGTATTTTTGCCGGATTCTTTATGGCGCTTACATATTCACTTGATGACTTTGCTGTGACGTTTTTCGTAACCGGAAACGGCTTTTCGACGTTGTCGGTGGAAATTTATTCACGAGCGCGGCAAGGAATTTCCTTGTCGATCAATGCGTTGTCGACCCTTCTGTTTTTATTTACGGTTCTTCTTGTCGTTGGATATTATGTCATTAGCCAAAAAGGCGGCCGTTTGTATGGGGAAGGAGGGCGCAGATGAGAAGGCTTGTTCAATCGTTTGCTGCTGTTTTGCTGATTACTGCCGCTTTACTTTATATATCCTATCGCCTAAATGAATCAGAAGGCTATGCCGGAAGCCGTACGCTGACTGTTTATAACTGGGGCGACTATATTGACCCGAAGCTGATTAAGGAATTTGAAAAAGAAACGGGATGGAAGGTCATTTATCAAACCTTTGATTCGAACGAAGCTATGATGGCAAAAATCGCTCAAGGGGGAACGACCTTTGATGTAGCGGTACCGTCAGAGTATGCGATCAGCAAAATGAAAGAGGAAGGAATGCTTCTTCCGCTTGATCATTCCAAGCTGCCGAATTTGAAATACCTCGATTCGCGTTTTTTGAATCTATCATTTGATCCGGGCAATCAATATTCTGTGCCGTATTTTTGGGGCACGGTCGGAATCGTCTATAATTCAGAAATGCTTGGCGGCAAAAAGCTGACAAGCTGGAATGATTTATGGAACAAGGATTTGCGGAATCAAATTTTGCTTGTCGACGGGGCCCGAGAAGTGATGGGAATGGCGCTAAACAGTCTTCATTATTCATTAAATGATACGAATCAAGCGCATTTATTGCAGGCCAAAAGAAAGCTTGATTCCTTGACGCCCAATGTGAAGGCGATTGTCGGCGATGAAATAAAGATGTTGCTGGCCAATGAAGAAGCGGCGATTGGGGTCGTGTGGTCTGGCGATGCGGCGGAAATTATTGCGGAAAATGACAAGCTGGACTATGTTGTGCCAAAGGAAGGCTCCAATCTATGGTTTGATAATATGGTGATTCCGAAAACGGCAAAAAATATTGAAGGAGCGCATCAGTTTATTAATTTTATGCTCGATCCGAAGCATGCGGCGGCGAATGCTGAATATGTTGGCTATTCCACGCCAAACAAAAAAGCGCTGGAATATATGCCAAAAGAAGTGGTAAAGGATCAACGGTTTTATCCTGATTTCCATTCGATTGGCCGATTAGAAGTGTACGAGAATTTGGGAAAACGGATGCTCGCTGATTACAATGAACTGTTCCTTGAATTTAAAATGCATCGCAAATGAAAGGAAGATTGAACGGATTGACACGGATGAAAAAAGCGTGGGTGACGATAGGGACTGTCGGGTTGTTTATGGCCGGAAAGCTAAAATGGCTGTTGGCGCTTGCAAAATTTTTGAAGCTAAGCTCTCTCATTTCTTTATTTATTTCCTTTGGTTTATATGCGCTTGTCTATGGATGGAAGTTTGCTGTGGCGTTGATCTATCTGATTTATGTGCATGAAATGGGGCATCTCATGGCAGCGCGGAAAAAAGGCATACCGACGTCTAAAGCGATTTTTCTCCCTTTCATTGGCGCGGTGGTGGCGCTGAAAAAACAACCAGAATCAGCGAATGATGAAGCTTATTTAGCATATGCCGGGCCGCTGTGGGGGACATTGGCGTTTTTGCCGGCTTTTCCGCTGTATTGGATGACAGAGGATCCTTTTTGGGGACTTGTAATCGCGCTGGGAGCGATCATTAATTTATTTAATTTGCTTCCGATTCATCCTCTTGACGGCGGAAGAATTGTGGGGGTGATCTCTCCAAAAATCTGGTTCTTTGGACTGATAGGAGGAGCGCTTTATTGGATTTGGCGCCCGAACGGAATATTAGCTTTGATCTTGCTTTTTGGCGCGATGAAATGCTGGGAGCTGATATGCTCCCCCTAAGGTAGACAGATTAAAAAATAAAAATCTGTTTTCTCTTAGGGGGAGTTTTTCTGTGTCTGGCAAACATTATTCTGAAGAGTTTAAATATGAAGTTATTAAAGCTTATGAGA
>NZ_LPUG01000014.1:0-589 GCF_001560855.1 Anoxybacillus sp. P3H1B
TTATACCCATCATACGCCGCAAATCCCGCATTAATCGCCATCCACACAAAATGCCCATCCGGATCGACCAACATCACCGGGTTGTTGTTCGCATATGTGTAGCCGTTTTGGGTTAGAATATCGTCCGAATCTCCTGGATCAGGGTCCATGGACAAGAACACGCCATGGGTCGGGTAGTAGTACCGGGCGATCAAGTAGTAGAGTCCCGTCTCTTCATCATATTGGTATCCCGCATAGCGATACGGGTTTTCGGTTGCTAGGGCACCCGTTTGAGAACGAATTTGGCCCCATGTGTCGTACTCGTAACGGGCCACCACATTTCCTTGCGCATCCGTTAACGCGATGACATCGCCATGGGCGTTGTAGTGGTAGAAGTAGGTGACATTGCCCTTTTTCATCGCCAACAGCTGGCCGTTTTCTCCGTATACATACGATTGTACCACATTTCCGTTTGCGTCGGTTTCATACAAGACGTTGAGGCTGTCGCCTTGGTAATGGTAGTTCGTCACCACGCCATTGACGGTCTTTTGAATGCGGCGGCCATCTTCATCATATTGGTACGTCACAAACGGCGCGCTTTCGCCTTTTC
>NZ_LPUG01000015.1:0-165786 GCF_001560855.1 Anoxybacillus sp. P3H1B
TCTCATAAGCTTTAATAACTTCATATTTAAACTCTTCAGAATAATGTTTGCCAGACACAGAAAAACTCCCCCTAAGAGAAAACAGATTTTTATTTTTTAATCTGTCTACCTTAGGGGGAGCATATCAGTTGCAGTCAGTTTTTTTATTTGGAATCCATTATATATAGAAGGTTTTATATAAAAAACACGATCGAAAAACAAACGTTATGGATTTTTAGTTGTCATTTGTGATTGTTGAATTAAAGCGTTCCTGCTCTCAATACTGAAATACCGCTATTTTTAAATTTTTATATTTTTCTGATTTTTATGTTGACAATGCGGATTACGTGTATTAATATTATGTTTAACAGACGATAAAATAAAAAACATAATAAGGAGGGAGAAGAGGTGGATCCATCTACTATTCTGAAAGAAAAGGTTCAAAACGGTTTTATTGTAGAAGGATTAGAAGACATGAATGAAGAGTACTTACAAGCTCTTAAACAAACGTTAATCATTGTTGGGGATACGGAATTGTTAAGCATCCCGCCTTTACTTACGGTATATGATCAAGCTCCTACACTAAACAACAAGATTACCGCGCTGGCCATTATGCAAGACGAGATCGGCCATGCTCACATCGCTTACCGCCTCTTAAAAGATTTAGGACAAAATATTGATGATTTACTCTATAAACGTGAACCACATCGTTGGAAAAATCCGTATGCATTTGATTTTGAGCTGTCCAATTGGATTGAGCTAGGAGTCTTTAACGCCTTTTTTGATCGAGCCGGGTATACGCTCCTTGGCGACGCCTTCGAATATACGTCCTATGGTCCTTGGAAACGTGCATTAGTGAAAGTTGACAAGGAAGAGTTGTTCCATCTTAGAAACGGCGAAGTGATTATGAGAACGGCCATGCAGGACCCAGAACTGCGCGAAGAGGTACAAAAAGCCGTTGATTGGATGTTTTTAATGGCCCTTGAATTTTTTGGGGTAGAAGATCGTTTGAAAAGCCGATCAGCGCAGCTTGAATATCGTTTAAAAGGACGAACGAATGATGAATTGCGCCAAAAATGGCTATCTACTGCTGTTCCTTTCTGTGAATCGATTGGGGTGAAAGTGCCTGCTCATTATGATGAACAACAGCAAAAATACGTGTTGGACGTCCCGTTCCCATGTAAATTCGATCCGGTCAATAAAAAGTGGCTAGTTGACCAGCCGGATACATGGGATAACGTGATCAAGCGATTTAAGCAAAGAGGACCGCATAATAAACAATTTGTTGAGCGCATTCAAAAAGGAGCCAAAGAATTAGAGCAATTACGAAAGGATGCGGTGTGATGGGAAAAATCGGGAGCGACACAAAGAAGTATTGGGAAGCGCTGAAGGAAGTGATGGACCCCGAATTTCCAATAAGCGTCGTTGATATGGGACTCATTTATGATATCGAAAAAAATGGCGATGAGCTTCATATTACGATGACATATACCGCAGTTTCTTGCGCATGCATGGAATGGATCGAACAAGACATTCGGCATCGTCTCCTTCAAGAGAACGGGGTTCAGGCAGTGCAGATTAACGTGGTCTGGGATCCGCCATGGACGGTGGATAGGTTGAGTCCTGAAGGGCGCGAAAAATTGAAATATTGGGGAGTGAGTTCAAAATAATGGTGGCTACGAAAAGAAAAACATTTGACATTTTCGCCCGAATTAAGCGCGGAGATCCATTAACCCATATCGGCACTGTTGAGGCAGAAAACGAACATCTGGCCAAAGTCTATGCCTCCTTTACTTATGATGAAGAAGATTGGTCAGAAATGACGGTTGTCGACCGCAGTCAGATTGTTTGGGTGAAAAAGCCTAACTGGTTATTTGCGCAGAAGGAGGGCAGAGTCCGATGAACCATACGCAACGGGAAGTACATGCATTGACGGAATTGCTTGAGACGATCGCCGATCATAAATATGTCCTTGGGGATCGTTTGGTGGAAGTAGGAGTGAGCGGTCCCAATATCGAGGCGACATTAGCGGCGATTGCCATGGCGCAAGGAGAATTAGGGCACGCAAGACTACTATATAACTGGTGTTTTGATTTGCGCGGCATTCGCGGAAAAAAAGCGGAGATTTACGGCCAGACCGGGAAAGCGTTTACAAGTATTGTGAATGTGAACAACTGGATCACGCTCATTGCGGCCTTGTATGCTACGAACCTAGCCATCGATATTGTGTGGCAATCTTTTCTCCAAGCGAATCATCCGGCTGTCACTTCACGTATCCAAAAGCTTATCCGCGAGCAGCAAGATCATTTAATATACGCGAAAAGCTGGGCTTATGAGCTTCGTCATGAACAGGGAGCGATACCAAGTCGTTTTGCACAGGCGTTAAATCATACGGTCAACGAAGTATACGTTTGGCTGACAGAGATTGAGAAAAAAGAAGAATTACAAACAGAAGGGTATTTGCCTATGAATATAAACCTAGCCAATCAATTTAAAGAACAACTAAAGGAAGTGGCGGCGGAATCGCTTGTACAAATGAACTAAGCGAAAACAGAAGCAGGGAGATTTGCGGGAGGTGAGAAGAACGAGGAGAAGCTTAGCGTTTTAGAGCAGCGGGGTACATGCGGTCTTTTACTATAAAATCAATTCTAATAGAAGGAGAGGAGAAGATAAAATGGCGGTAGAAACAAAAACGAAAAATTTAACAGTGGTAAAAAACGAAGGGGTGGCGGAAATTCATTTGCACATTAACAAATCCAATTCTTATGATCTCGCCTTTTATCAGGAGCTGAATGCGGCGATCGACGACATTCGGTTTGATCCAAACATAAAAGTGGTTGTGCTGATGAGCGATATGCCGAAATTTTTCTCAGCGGGGGCGGATATCCACTTTTTACGGGCAGCGGATCCACGGTTTAAAACGCAATTTTGCTTGTTCTGTAACGAGACATTAGATAAAATCGCGCGCGCTCCTCAAGTGTATATCGCTTGTTTAGAAGGGCATACGGTCGGGGGAGGACTGGAAATGGCATTGGCGTGCGATCTTCGGTTCATGGGAGAGGAGGCAGGAAAAATCGGACTGCCGGAAGTGACGCTTGGAGTGTTGGCGGGAACAGGAGGCACGCAGCGGCTGGCGCGTCTGGTTGGCTATTCTCGTGCGTTGGATATGAACATTAGCGGGGAGACAGTGACGCCGCAAGAAGCGCTAGAGATCGGGCTGGTAAATAGGGTATTTCCACAAGCGGAGACGAGGGAACGGACGCTGGAATATGCGCGGAAGATCGTCAGCAGTGCAACTTATGCGGTATCGAATATTAAGCTATCGATTATGAATGGAAAAGAAATGCCGTTAAATGTGGCAATTCGTTACGAAGGGGAGCTACAAAACTTGTTATTCCGTTCGGAGGATGCGAAAGAGGGATTGAGCGCCTTTTTAGAAAAACGCCAGCCAAATTGGAAGGGAATGTAAAGGGTAGGTTCGTGAATGAGGCCCCGGAAATGGATTGGTTAAGCCTATTTCTGCGGGCTTCCTGCTTCGGTTTCTGCATGGGTCCACTTGATGTCCAATTTTAAAATAATGGGATGGTGAGCCATGGAATTACGCGGACTAGGGATGCTTTATAATGCAGGGAATTTGTTTATTGATGACCATATCCGTAATGGATTAGGAGAAAAGACGGCGATTTATTATCGCGATCAGCAAATTTGTTATCGCGAGCTTCAGGAGAGAACGAATCAAACGGGGAATATGCTGCGGGCACTTGGATATAAATTGGAAGATCGTATCATTATGGTATGCCATGACGGCCCGGAATTTATTTACACATTTTTTGGTGCCATTAAAATCGGGGCTGTGCCAATTCCGGTTAACACGATGATGCAGCCGTCTGATTACGAATATTTTTTAAATAATAGCCGCGCCAAAGGGTTGATTATTCATGCCGATCTTTGGGAGACGCTTCAGCATTTAAAGGAGCGGTTTGTGTTTTTAGAGCATGTGATCGTAATTTATGAAAGCGCTGACATTAAAAGGGATGGCACCCTTGATTTTTATCGCTTGCTTGATCGCGCCAGCAAGGAGTTGGACGTTGCCCCGACAAATAAAGACGATGCAGCATTTTGGCTTTTTAGCTCCGGCAGCACGGGAGAGCCAAAAGGGGTGATCCATTTACAGCACGACATGGAATATGCATTGAATACCTATGCTAAGCAAGTGCTGAAAATCACCGAAGATGATCGTTGTCTCTCCGCATCGAAATTGTATTTTGCTTATGGACTGGGCGGAGGCCTGTATTTCCCGCTCGGTGTCGGTGCTTCTACGATTCTTGTGAAAGAACGCCCTTTGCCGGAAATGATATTTGAAGCTATTGAAACGTACAAGCCAACCATCTTTTTCGGTGTTCCGACACTATATGGAGCGATGATTGATTATGTGCAAAAAACAGGGAAACAGTTTGATCTTCGTTCCTTGCGTGTGTGTGTTTCTGCTGGGGAGGCCCTTCCGCCTGCGTTTTATCGAAAATGGAAGGAACTGTTCAATGTGGATATTTTAGATGGGATCGGATCTACAGAGGCGCTTCATATTTTTATCTCCAATCGGCTGGGCGATATTAAAGAAGGAAGTTCAGGAAAAGTGGTACCGGGTTACGACGTAAAGATTATTGATTCGCAAGGAATGGAATTGCCGCCTAACGAAATAGGCGATCTAGTGATTCATGGCGATTCCATTGCTCACGGCTATTGGAATCTTCATGAGCAAAATAAGAAAAAATTTGTTGGAGACTGGTTGTATATTGGCGATAAATACTATCGTGACGATGATGGATACTATTGGTATTGCGGGCGTTCCGATGATATGCTCAAAGTGGGAGGAATATGGGTTTCTCCGATTGAAATTGAAAATTGCCTTTTACAGCATGATGATGTTTTGGAAGCTGCTGTCGTGAGCATTGAAAATGATCGGAATCTTACCATTCCGAAAGCGTTCGTTGTGCTGAAAGATGGAATAGAACCATCGAAAGAAAAGGAAGAAGAGCTAAAGCAATTTGCGAAACAACATTTAGCCCACTATAAGCATCCGCGCGTGATTGAATTTATTGATCAGCTTCCGAAAACCGCTACTGGAAAAATTCAACGTTTTAAATTGCGAGAATTATTGAAGCATCAATAAGAGGAAGGAAACCATTGAAGGGGCGATGGGCATGAAAAGAAATGAATTTCAGCTCCGTGTCAATTTCGGTGATACCGATACAGCTGGAATTGTCTACTATCCTAACTATTTTAAGTGGTTTGATATCGCCGGACATCAATTTTTCCGAAGCATTGGACTGCCGCCTTTAAAACTAATGAAAGAACAGCAAATTATCCTTCCTCTTCTTCAGGCCGATTGTAGATTTGAGCATCCATTGTATTACGATGATGTTGTAACCATTAAGACGGAAGTCGAGGAAATTAAACGTAAAACGGTCAAATTAAAACATGAAGTGTTCCGGGGAGAGATGAGAACGGGTTACGGCTTTGAAGTGAGAGGCTGGGTAAAAGAAGACAGCGGCCGCATCTTTGCTGTCCCCATTCCTGATGATGTCCGGAAGCTGCTTGAAGAAGAGGGAATGGGACCGTGCGTTCAAGTAAATCCATGGCTTCATGCTTGAGGTGTGCTTGTATTTTTTTAAAAGCCAAGAGCGTTTATCGCCTCCTTGGCTCTTTTTCACTGTGGGTAAAAGAAAGCCATATATTGAAAAACGGAGGGAGTCCATTGATAAGAAAAGCGAAAAGAACCGAACTAATAGAAGTGGCTCAAGGCCGCCGCCCCGCTGATCTTGTCATTCAAGGCGGAATGGTTGCGAATGTTTATTCTGGAGAGTTTTTGCGGCAAAATGTTGCCATTTATCAAGATACGATTGCCTATGTTGGGGAGAAGGATGTGGCAGTAAATGATGAAACTATTATCATGGATGCAAGCGGAATGTATGTCTCTCCCGGATTTATTGAACCACATGCTCATCCTTGGGTTTTTTATAATCCTGTTAGTATGACAAAAAAGGCATTGTCTTTAGGCACTACGACGACCGTGAACGATAACTTGTTTTTTTATTTGCACTTGGGAGCTGACGGATTTAAACAATTAGTCCGTGATCTGCAAACAATGCCAGGCAACTTCTTTTGGCTTGTTCGTCTTGTTTCACAAGCGGATTTCCCTGGGGAGCGCGATTGGTTTCAACCAAAAGAAATTCAAGCGTTGCTTTTTATGGATGAAGTCGCCGGGACGGCTGAAGTGACAAGGTGGCCATTATTGTACGAAGGCGATCCAGTTTTAATGGAGACAATCGAAATCGCGAAAAAAATAGGAAAAATAGTAGACGGACATACGGCCGGCTGTTCTTATGACAAGTTAAATAGTATTGCAGCAAGCGGCGTCGATGCTTGTCATGAAGCGATTACAGCGAAAGAAGCGCTTGATCGGCTGCGGCTTGGGATGTGGACCACGCTTCGCAACAGTTCTCTCCGTCCGGATTTTCCGGAGATTATTCGTCTTATTACTGAGGGGCGGGTCAATACACAACGAATTACCATGACGACAGATGGGGCTCATCCTAGTTTTATTGAAAAAGAAGGTTTTGTGGACGGATTGATTCGAAAAGCGGTCGAACTTGGAGTGCCGCCGATGACGGCTCTGCAAATGGCAACGATTAATGCGGCGACATATTTGCGCCTTGATGATCAAATTGGAGGAATAGCGCCGGGCAAGCTTGCTGATATGGTACTTCTGCCTGACCTAACCACTTTTAAACCGACTTTTGTCATCTCGAAAGGAACACTTATTGCTCAAGACGGGCAGCTGCTCACGCCATTCCCCGCAATAAAATGGAATAAGTATGCGACAAAAAAGCCATTTTTGTTTCCAAAAGAGCAATTAGCGGATGAACGCTTGTACTGTTATCCGCATTTGTCGGATGCCCGCTCTGTTCCTGTTGTTTCGTTTAAAAGCAATGTTATTACAGAACGAAGAGACGTTGCTTTGCCATCGGTGAATGGATATGCGGATCTTTCTAAAAGCGAAGGGCTGCTTTATGCCTCGCTTATTGCCCGCGATGGGCAGTGGGTAGCGAAGGCGATTTTAGATCGATTTGCAGTGAATCTTGATGGCATGGCGTCGACGTACAATACAACAACCGAACTGCTTGTGATCGGCAAATCCCCGAAGGCAATGGCTATTGCGGCGCAGCGAGTGCACGAAATGGGCGGCGGTGTGGTGGTAGTCGACCATAACGAAATTGTCGTCGAAATCCCGCTGCCGTTTACAGGGATGATGACGATTGATGATTCGTTTGAAGCAGCGGTTCGTTACCACGATCAACTGCTGCATGCTCTTCAGAAAAGAGGCTTTCCTTTCCATGATATTTTATATACGCTGCTGTTTTTAACATGTGATTTTCTGCCGGGGCTTCGTCTTATTCCGTATGGTCTATACGATGTAAAGCGCAATGACATTTTGCTCCCGGCACAGCTGTTATCCGACTGCCTCTTGCAGCATTAGCCTGCATTTTATGGTGACTCTTACATGTCGCTTGATTGTGGTCCTTTTCTCATCTGGCGGACTCGCATCAGAAAAAAGGGCGATTGATTATGAAAAAATGGTTAAGACGGAGTCGTCGATCTCCAATCGTGCAAAAATCCCGGGGGATCGACGACATATTTCTAGTAGCCAAAACTCCTACAGCGATCAAGCAAAGAAAGTGTTGATCGAATTTTAAGACAAGCTTATAATAACATTGTATCCATTTTCCAAATGCTGATTTCATCATCATTTTTGGGGGTTTTTATCTTAACTATGAGGAATTGAAACCTCTCATCCTCCCTTTGGTATCGATGTCCCCACCAGTTTTTATCTTAACTATGAGGAATTGAAACAACGAAGGGAAACTTGAAGAATTCAAAGCGAAGGAGTTTTTATCTTAACTATGAGGAATTGAAACTCGGTGTCATCGTATTCAATAATTTGTGGAGTTCCGTTTTTATCTTAACTATGAGGAATTGAAACTTGGGAAAATGTCCCATACGTTTTACATGAGGATGGCTCAAGTTTTTATCTTAACTATGAGGAATTGAAACGCTTAATCGGCTACACAATCGGGAAAGCCGACGCGTTTTTATCTTAACTATGAGGAATTGAACGGCTCAAAAAAATCTCCCACCTCTGCAATGCGGGTGGGAGAGAGTTGTTAAAGGGGGGACTTAAAGGTCGAAATCGTTTGGATTTTTGCCGATTCGTTTGTTTTGGTTTAATGAGTAAATCCGTTCCATTTCTTCAGCTGTCAGTTCGAAATCAAAGATTTCGGCATTTTCTTTTATTCGTTGAGGTGTGACGGATTTCGGAATTGTGACCACTTGATTTTGCAGGTCCCAGCGCAGAATAACCTGTGCCGGTGATTTGCCATATTTATTGGCAATGTCGACCAGAATCGGTTCTTCTAGCAAAACGCCGCGCATGAGCGGAGACCATGCTTCCAGCTGAATCTGATGCTTTCGGCAAAAAGCATGAAGCTCTTGTTGTGTCAATCGAGGGTGATATTCCACTTGATTGACCATTGGTTTAATTTCGCAGTCGGTCATTAAGTTCTCTAAATGATGAATGTGGAAATTGCTCACGCCAATCGCGCGAACAAATCCCTCTTTATAAAGCTTTTCCAAGGCTCTGTATGTTTCTTTATATGTTTCTTTCACTGGCCAATGCACTAAGTATAAATCCACGTATTCAAGCCCAAGTTTGTTTGCGCTTCTTTTAAAGGCTTGAAGTGTTTCTTCATATCCTTGTTCTGTGTTCCACACTTTTGTTGTAACGAACAGCTGCTCACGCGGTATTCCGGATTCTTTGATCGCTTGGCCGACCCCTTCTTCATTTTCATAGAAGGAAGCTGTATCGATGTGGCGGTAGCCGATTTCCAGCGCTGTCCGCACTGCTTTGACAACCTCATCGCCGTTTGACACTTTATAAACTCCAAGTCCGAGCCACGGCATTTTTACCCCATTTGATAATAAAGCGCTGTCTGTGATGCTTTTCATGGCAATCCCCCTATCCAAATTTTGTATAAGTTTATTATCTTTGCGTTTGTTTGAAAAAGCAAAACATATGCATCATTCATGGGGTCAATTTTTAACGCTCTGTTTAAATAGTAGGAAGCAGACATAATACGGCGAAAAAGTGAGCGATTGAACCCGCCAATACAAACAGGTGCCAAATAGCGTGATGAAATTTTACACCTCTCCATACGTAAAAAATAGCGCCAATCGTATACAAAACTCCCCCAGATACGAGAAATAACAGGCCTTCAGAGCTAAGATTGGCTGCCAGGGGCTTCCAAGCAAAGATGATGAGCCAGCCCATTACAATGTAGAGAAGGGTGGAAGTATATAAAAAACGAGTGACAAAAAAGCATTTAAAAACTGTGCCTGCAACCGCAAGCCCCCAGACGATTCCAAACAAAATCCATCCTGTTGTTCCTTTGACGGCCAAAAAAAGAAACGGGGTATAGGTTCCAGCGATGAAAAAGTAAATGGAGGAGTGGTCAAAAATCTGAAATAATTGTTTTCCTTTTCCTTCTGGCAATCCGTGGCTGATAGTGGAGGATAAATATAAGATAAGCATGGTGCTGCCAAATAAGCTAAAGCTAATGACGTGCCATTCATTTCCATAAATAGCGGACATTACAACAAGAATAACGAGTCCGGCGATGCTTAATATCGCTCCAATTCCATGAGTAATCGCATGAACAATTTCCTCTGTTTTTGTAAATGTATGCGTACTAGCCAAACAGTCCATCCCTTTCCATAAAAATATTCTTTTCTATTGTAGCACGAACTGGATGAATGAACCAGTAAAGTCCTTGTATGTTGAAATAGGAAAATGAAAACGGCGTTTAGAGCCATGGTGATGAAAAACAAGCAGAGTATTCCTCTATTTTTACAAAATGTTCAATTTTTTCTAGTGGAAGTAAAGGAATGATGTGGTGATTTGTAGAAATCTATCCATATCCCTCGAAAAAAGGAGAGTGCTGTAGATGAAAGCGGCTAGATGGTATCAGGCGAGAGATATTCGCGTAGAGGAAGTTCCAGAGCCAAAAGCGGAGGCGGGACAAGTAAAAATTAAAGTAGCATATGCGGGGATTTGCGGTTCAGATTTACATGAATATTTAGCAGGGCCTATTTTTGTGCCGGTAAAGGAACCACATCCGCTTTCAAAGGACAAAGCGCCGATTATTATGGGGCATGAGTATGCTGGAGAGGTTGTCGAAGCCGGAGAAGGTGTAGGACGTATTCAGGTGGGCGACCGCGTTTGTGTGGAACCGATTTATAGCTGCGGCGAGTGTCCGTCTTGCCGAAAAGGGCATTATAACGTTTGTGAAAAGTTGGGATTTGTTGGTCTATCTGGAGGATACGGGGGATTTGCCGAATATAGCGTGGTTCCGGCCCACATGGTGCATAAAATTCCTGATCACATGTCATGGGAGCAAGCTGCATTGGTGGAGCCTACAGCAGTAGCTGTTCATGCTGTGCGCCAAAGTGGTTTACAGATTGGAGATACAGTAGCTGTATTTGGTGCGGGACCGATTGGCTTGCTTGTCATTCAAGCGGCAAGAGCAGCAGGGGCAAGCAACATTATTGCGGTGGAGGTTTCACCAGAGCGTCAGGAGCTTGCCCGGAAGGTAGGAGCGGATCTGGTCATCCATCCCTTAGAGCAGGAAGCTGTCGCCGAAATTTTTGCTTATACAGAAGGGCTTGGGGCAGATGTCTCATTTGAGGTGGCGGGCGTTGAGGCAACGCTGAATATGGCGGTCACGGCGACAAGGCCTGAGGGAAATATTGTGAATGTGAGTATCTGGGAGAAGCCGACATCTTTGCCAGTAAACCATTTAGTGTTGACCGAGCGGAAGATGACAAGCATCATTGCTTACCGCAATATTTTTCCACAGGTCATTCGTTTAATTGCGAATGGTCAAATCAACGCCTTGGATCTTGTGACAAGCTATATTCGTTTAGATGAAATTGTACCAAAAGGGTTTGAAGCGTTAACGACTCAAAAAAGCCAAATCAAAATTTTAGTTCAGCCGTCTATATAGATACCATTTAACGTTTGCACATATATGTTATTTGTATTGCTTCCCAGCGGTTCAAGGCAAGTCTCTGCGGCTTGCCTTTCTTTCATGCCAGCTTTTTTAGAAACGATAGATTGAAAAGGATGATTCGTTAGCCTTATAACAGACAAGAAACTTTTCGGGCGATAACCGTCTGATGATCGCCAGGAAGAACGACTCTGTTTGGCGCAGCTCTGCTAGTTGCCTTTCATTGGGAAGTAGGGGACTTTGAAAAATAGAAGGAACTGCACTGTATATCGAGAATATATCTAAAAAGGTTCCAGTGTTTTGAGGATAAAATCCTTAATTAGGAAAGGACGTGTTGGAGAGTGTACCATCAGCCGCAAAGCAGCACATGGACAGGAAGGATTGACAGCAGTACGGATCCGCTCAGCTTTCGATTTCATCAGCGTGTGCAACTAAAAAATATAGATGAACTTGAAAAAATGACAGGTGGAAAAGCATTTGCTTTATTAGGATTTCAATGTGATGAAGGTGTCAAGCGAAATAAGGGGCGCGTCGGAGCTTATTACGGCCCGGTGGAAGTAAAAAAAGCATTGGCCCATTTGCCATGGCATTTTTCTGACAAGACATTCGTTTTCGATGTCGGCAATGTCGGCTGTGACGATCATCATCTGGCACAAAGCCAACAGCAACTAGGCGAAGCGGTTCAGCATCTCATTCAGTATCACATCACCCCGATTATTATTGGAGGAGGCCATGAAACGGCGTACGGGCATTACTTAGGGGTACGCCAAGCAGCTGGAACGGAAAAGAGCATCGGCATCATTAATATAGATGCTCATTTTGATATGAGGCCCTACGATCAGGGAACGTCATCAGGTACGATGTTTCGCCAAATATTAGATGCAGACCGCCAAGCTGGATATTTATGTCTCGGAATTCAGCCTTTTGGCAATACAGCCGCTTTGTTTGAAACCGCTCAGCGGTATGGTTGTGTTTATGTTTTAGAGGAACAGGTGACGTGGGAGAGGATCAAAGAGGTATATACGACGATTGAACAATTTATCGAAAAATACGATGTCGTGATGCTGACGCTTTGCATGGATGCGATCAGCGCCAGCGCAGCCCCTGGAGTAAGTGCGCCATCTCCGTTTGGATTCGATCCGAAAATCGTTCGCGCTCTGATCCGGCATATCGTTGCTCATCCAAAAACGACAAGCTTTGATATTTCTGAAGTGAATCCGACTGTCGATGAAAATCGCAAAACGATTACATTAGCCGCCTATTTGTGCGCTGAGGCGCTTGCAGGGTTTGAGCGAAGGAAAGTGTGATAAGAATGCCAGGTGGGTGAAGATGTGATGAAATTGTTGATTGCGGAACGTGACCATCATGAACGAATAGCGCTTGAATGGCTTATTTCTGCTTATTCACTTCCCATAAGCAGTGTATTAACAGCTAGTACGTTATCTAAAACAATGGAATTATTAGAAAAAGAAGCTCCCGATATTCTGTATATAGAATTAGATATGGTTCCTAGTGAGAATTGGGGGAGAATGACGAGATACGTGAAAAGCTTTTGTCGAAGAATTATTACTGTCACTGCAGAAGCAACATTTGTACGTGCAAAGCAAGCACTTGAGTGGCAAAGTGTAGACTTGCTTATTAAACCAATTGAACCTGTAAAAATTAAACATTGCTTGCAAGCAGCACTTTCATGCTCTATTGGTGACGGGATGGTGAATACGCCAGCTTCTTTTACAGATGATGATTTATCATATCGATCTTTATTTTGTCCAGGAGAGCAGTCAGCCAATATTTCTCTCATTTTACTGCAAACAGAGAATGTAAAAAGCATACCAGAGTTGATATCTTTTTTAGCCTATTATCCATTTTACGAGTCTCCCACCATTCTGCCGTTGACGGATATGGTTGTCTGCGTATTTTCAGGTGCAAACAAAGATTTAAAAGAAGAGGCATGGAAAATTTTAAGAGAATGGGAGAGAACGAGTTCTGAACCGCTCGCAGCAGTGCTTGTTTCTCCTCGTTCAAATAAAACTACAGTGCGGGATCTATATCAAACGGCGAGAAGACTATTGGAAGTGACTTTCTTTATCGGATATCATCAAGTGATTGTACCGAAGGATGAATATGAATACTGGAAGGAGATGGACCCCTTTTTAACACCGAACGAACAACGAGAATGGATTGAGATGCTGAATAATTTTGACAAACAAAAAATAAAAACTTGGATGCACAATGAATTTTTATTTATAAAAACTCCATTTCCCAATCCAGAAATGCTTCGAACGAGATTAACCAGTATTTTGGCTCAAATTAGACGATTTATGAAAACTTATCAGCTTGATCAATATGAGATGGAAGAGTATTATATGAGAATTTTTGCAGAAATCTTATACAACAGGGTATTGTATCGGATTGTACAAGAAATGCTTCTATTTCTTTATGAATTACTTGATCGTGCCAAGAAGGCCGAGACATTAGCGAAAAAAGATGTCATTGAAAAAGGCATTAGCTATATCGAAAAATATTTTGCTGAGCCGGATTTGACGCTTGAGAAAGTTGCTGAAGCCGTAGGAAGAAGCCCAGCCTATTATAGCCATTTGTTAATGAAAAGAAAAGGGGTGTCTTTCCGCCAACTGTTAGCTCATACGAGAATAACGGAAGCAAAACGTCTTTTGGTAGAGACCGAATTGTCAATTAAAGAAGTCGCTTATCAGGTTGGTTTTCGCCATCCCAATTATTTTAACCGTCTTTTTAAAGAAATAACGACGATGACACCCAAAGAATACCGAATGTACAAGTGGAATGGAGGACATTTGAAAAGAGAGTATTGAAATAGAGATAAACAAATGAAGATAATTTTTTACATTTATAAAATACAAAGTTTAGCTGTTTTTCATTAGCGTTTAAGTATAAGAAAATATACGGTTTTTATATAGTGAGATGTATCTTTATAAGAAAAAGATCTGTTCAATGTGATGTAAGAGATCAGCCATATATTGGCTGTCTTTTTTTATCGAAAATAATTATAAAAATCTAAAATAATTATAAAAAAAGCTCTAAATTTCATTCGAATTATTAGATTATTCTAAAATATGTATCGTGATTCGAAATGAGGGGTGATATATTTCACGTTATTTCTATTTTATAATTATCTGTAAATTCAGAAATATAGAAAATGAGGTGATTGAATGACAGGGACAAAACGATTATTAGAAACGTATACTTCTTCTACTCTACATGCTAAGGGATGGATTCAAGAAGCAGCACTCCGCATGTTAACTAATAATTTAAATCCTGATGTTGCAGAACGTCCTCAAGATTTAGTGGTATATGGAGGAATTGGAAAAGCTGCTCGTAATTGGGAATGTTATGACATGATTGTGGAAACGTTATTAAACTTAGAAAATGATGAAACATTGTTGATTCAATCGGGCAAACCTGTAGCTGTTTTTAAAACACATAAGGATGCTCCACGTGTTTTGATAGCTAACTCTAACTTGGTTCCAGCATGGGCTAATTGGGATTGTTTTCATGAACTTGATAAAAAAGGATTGATTATGTATGGACAAATGACGGCGGGAAGTTGGATTTATATTGGGAGTCAAGGAATTATTCAAGGAACATATGAGACTTTTGCTGAATTGGCCCGCCAGCATTACCAAGGAACGCTACAAGGAACCATTACCGTAACAGCAGGGCTTGGAGGGATGGGGGGAGCCCAGCCACTTGCAGTCACATTGAATGGCGGAGTCTGTATTGCCATTGAAATGGATCGCTCTCGCATTCAACGTCGTCTTGATACAAAGTATTTAGACACAATGACAGAGAATCTCGCTGAAGCCATTGACATGGCAAAACAAGCGAAGGAGCAAGGAAGAGCTTTGTCAATTGGATTGCTGGGAAATGTTGCGGAATTATTACCGGAAATGGTAAAAAAAGAATTCATTCCAGAAATATTAACGGATCAAACTTCTGCCCATGATCCGCTTAACGGATATTTTCCAGCAGGGATAAAGATTGAAGAAGCAATCGAGCTCCGCAACCGCGATCCTCAACAGTATGTGAAACGCGCGAAACAAACGATTGCTGAACATGTAAAAGCCATGCTGGTAATGCAGAAAAAAGGGGCAGTTACATTTGATTATGGGAACAATATTCGCCAAATAGCAAAAGATGAAGGAGTAGAGAATGCTTTTGATTTTCCTGGGTTCGTGCCTGCTTATATTCGCCCTCAATTTTGCGAAGGAAAGGGGCCTTTTCGATGGGTAGCATTATCTGGAGATCCAGAAGATATTTATAAAACGGATGAAGTAATTTTACGGGAATTTAGTGATAATAAGCATTTATGTAATTGGATTCGTATGGCTCGAGAAAAGATTCAGTTTCAAGGATTGCCAGCACGCATTTGCTGGCTAGGGTATGGAGAAAGAAAAAAATTCGGGAAAATTATTAATGACATGGTAGCCAAAGGAGATTTAAAGGCACCAATTGTGATCGGTCGGGACCATTTAGATTCAGGCTCTGTAGCATCGCCCAATAGAGAAACAGAAGGAATGAAGGATGGCAGTGATGCGATTGCAGACTGGCCAATCTTAAATGCGCTTATTAATGCAGTGGGAGGCGCTAGTTGGGTATCAGTTCATCATGGTGGAGGTGTTGGCATGGGATATTCTATTCATGCGGGAATGGTAATTGTTGCTGACGGAACAAGAGAAGCGGAAAAACGTCTTGAGCGTGTATTAACGACAGATCCTGGAATGGGTGTTGTTCGCCATGCCGATGCCGGTTATGAACTAGCTATTAGGACAGCTAAGGAAAAAGGAATTCATATGCCAATGCTAAGGTGACAAGGAGGAGAGAAGTGAATGTGCCCCCTCTTCGTTCGCAATGCGAAACAATTGATTACTTTAAAAGGAAGTTCTACAGCCCCTTTAAAGAAAGAAAAAATGAGAGAACTTCATATTATTGAGAATGGAAGTGTTTGGATCGAAGAAGGAAGAATTGTTGCTGTAGGGACAGATCAAGAGCTTTGTAAACAATTTCAAGCGAAAATAGATAAGGCAGAAATAGTTGATGCAACGGGAAAGACGGTCATGCCAGGATTTGTTGATCCTCATACTCATCTTGTCTATGCTGGCAGCCGTGAAAAAGAGTTTGCTATGAGACTAGATGGCATGACCTATATGGAAATTATGAATGCTGGCGGTGGTATTTATGCAACAACGAGAGCGACCCGGAAGGCGTCAGAGGAGGAATTGTTTATAGAGGGGAAGAAACGACTTGATCAATTTTTATTGCATGGGGTTACAACAATTGAAGCAAAAAGTGGTTATGGTCTGAATTTAAAACATGAGCTCAAGCAGTTAGTTGTTGCGAAAAAATTGCATGCAGCCCATCCTATTGACATCATTTCCACATTTATGGGTGCCCATGCTATCCCGGTAGAGTTTAAGGACCGTCCTAATCAATTTGTGTATACCATCGTTGAAGAGATGATTCCAGAAGTAAAGAAGTGGGAGCTTGCAGAATTTAATGATGTATTTTGCGACAGAGGCGTTTTTACTCCAGAGCAAGCAAAAATTATTTTAGAAGCAGGGAAGGCTTATGGATTAACCCCAAAAATTCATGCAGATGAAATTGAGCCGTACGGATGTGCAGAGTTAGCTGCAGAGATTGGAGCGATTTCCGCTGATCATCTATTATGTGTGTCAGATGAGGGAATTAAGCGGATGGCTGAAAAAGGCGTTATCGCTGTTTTGCTGCCTGGTACAGCATTCTTCTTAATGAAAGAAGCAGCAAATGGAAGAAAAATGATTGATGCAGGAGTTCCGATTGCTCTTGCTACTGATTATAACCCGGGTTCTTCTCCAACTGTATCGCTTCCATTAATAATGTTGCTTGGTTGCCTTCATATGGGAATGACTCCAGAAGAGGTTATAGTTGCCGTTACGATTAATGCTGCTCACTCCATTCGACGCGGACATGAAATCGGCAGTATTGAGGCAGGGAAAAAAGCAGATATGACGATTTTTAATGTATCGAACTATATTCAATTAATTTATTACTACGGCATGAATCATGCAGAGACCGTGATTAAGAATGGACAAGTAGTTGTTGCAAAGGGACAGCTTTGTTACTGATGCTTTCTTTACAAGTTATGTATGAAAATAAAATAAGGAGGTATGAAAGAATGAAGGTAGATACAGATAAACAATCTTTTTTATCATTACAGCCTCCCTTAGGGCATGCATGGAAGTTTTTTGTTTATAGTGCTATCGGCATATTTATGTTTTTTATTCCTATAAAAATAGGAGAAAATTCATCTATTATGTTAGATCACATGGTCTCTTGGATACGTGCTGAATTCCCATCTCTTGTTCGATATTACGCTTTTATGGTTATTTTGCTAGGAGCTGTGTATCCATTTATTAATAAAACATGGAATAAGAATGCTGTCACCATCATTTTTTCTGTGCTAAAAGTAATAGGATTACTTGTTGCTGCCTTGCTGCTGTTTAAGATTGGACCATCATGGTTATTTAGAGAGGACATGGGACCTTTTTTATATGATAAATTGGTGATTTCAGTTGGTTTGTTAGTCCCCATTGGTTCGATATTTCTCGCACTTCTTGTAGGGTATGGTCTTTTAGAATTTATAGGAGTATGGATGCAGCCTGTTATGCGGCCGATTTGGAAGACTCCTGGTCGATCAGCTATTGATGCAGTTGCGTCGTTTGTTGGAAGTTATTCAATCGGATTATTAATCACTAATAAAGTATTTAAAGAGGGGAAATACACAATTAAAGAAGCTGCGATTATTGCGACAGGCTTTTCTACTGTATCTGTTACATTTATGGTGGTCGTTGCGAAAACACTTGGACTTATGGATATATGGAACACGTATTTTTGGATCACATTTTTCGTCACATTTCTTGTCACAGCTATTACGGTTAGGATATGGCCATTAAGTAGGATGAGCGATGAGTATTATGGTGGGAAAGGCCAGCCTGAGGAAAAAGTAAAAGGGAACTATATGAAGAAGGCTTGGTCAGAAGCTATGGAGGCTGTACAACATTCGAAAGGCCTCATTGAAAATGTGTGGGATAATCTAAAAGATGGCTTTGTTATGACAATGAGTATTCTGCCGTCCATCATGTCTGTCGGGTTGCTTGGCTTACTGCTAGCAGAATACACACCGTTATTTGATATTATAGGATATCTTTTCTATCCGGTAACTGCTTTGCTACAAATTCCCGAACCATTGCTTGCAGCTAAAGCCTCAGCTATAGAGATTGCCGAAATGTTTTTACCTGCATTACTAGTAACAGAAGCACCACTTATTACTAAATTTATTATTGCTGTTGTCTCCATTTCAGCTATTCTTTTTTTCTCAGCCGTGATCCCATGCATTCTTTCCACAGAAATTCCGCTTAGTATTCCGAAGCTGTTGGTCATTTGGGTTGAACGGACGGTTCTTACTCTTGTAATCGTCACTCCTATTGCTTATTGGCTTTTATAACCGTACATTTGTGCTGATATCTGTATAGCTTTCTGCCTCCCCCGCAAACAAGGAACGCCAGTGGGCAAATGGACTTACCCACCAAGCGTTCCTTATTTGCGCGGGGCTTAGTCGGCAAGCAAATCGGCTTGCCGATTTCAGCAGAAAAGCGGGAAACCCGGTATTGTTCATTGGATGATAGCAGCAAACAAAGGGTGTCTCTTTTTAGACTATTGACAACCACTTTTATGCTGCACTAGTGGCCTCGCAATTGTGTTTGCTAGGAAAAAAAGGGAGGATGAAAAAGCGGATGCAGCCAAAGTCAAAATGGACTTTGGCTGCGATTATCCTCGTTCCCTTTGTTGTTGCTTCAATAAGTCGCGGATTTCGCTCAACAGCTCCTCTTGTTTGGATAACACAGGCTGTTCTTCTATTTTTTCTTGCTTTTTGCGTTGATGCAGTTTGTTTAATCCTTTTACAAGCAAAAAGATGGAAAAGGCAACAATAAGAAAATCAACGATGGTTTGGATAAACATCCCGTATTTTATATTGGCTTTTCCAAATTGAAATGAGAGGCTGCTAAAATCAAGACCGCCAAGCAGTAAACCGAGTAGTGGCATGATCATATCGTTGACAAGAGAAGAAACGATTTTGTTAAAGGCGCCGCCGATAATCACCCCAATCGCTAAATCAACAATATTTCCACGCATTGCAAAATCTTTAAATTCTTTCCACATAGATAACACCTCATTTTAACAAGTATAACATATTTATAAAAGATTCTAGGAGGAAATTTATGAATGGGAGAAAGAAGAACGGGGTGATGAGGTAAACGAATAGCAATTTAATATAAAATGACTATTTACATATATTTACACTAACCTATAATAAGACTGTGGAAAATAATTACAAATGATGAAGGTGTATACCATCTTGTAAGCTCTATACAAAGGGATTGTTCCTATGTTGCTGTTTCCATTAATCAATGAAACTACAGGGGGGGACATGATGAAAAATAAAAAATGGCTTGCTGCTTTATTCGTTTTCTTGCTGGGAGCTTGTTCGGATAAGGAACCATCAGGACCTGAAGCTAGAGAAGGAGGCTCAAAAACAAGAGAAACGGTAGTAGATTCAGAGCAAACCAACCAGCAAGATGTCCAAAATGGTCATATCACGAACCACAACGAAAACACACAAACGAATCCATCATTGACTCCAGATGAGCTAAAAAAGCAGCTTCAGCTTAGCATGACAAAAGAAGCGGTGGATGCATTATTAAAGGTTCAAGCGGTACGGGTGGTGGATTCTGAGGGGAGCGGTGTCATCATGTACCGTTATGATATAGGCTTTCCGAAAACGTATCAGTTTCAAGCGACGAAGGGATCAAGTGGGATGGAGCTTGATGAAATCGATGTAGATGGCGTCAAAACATACAATGGGATTGTCGTATTTGCCACTTATGATAACAAAGACGAAGCTCAGCGCTACTCCATCGTTTATCTTGAGCAAGGCAAAATCTATCATTATATACACAATCCAGATTATGAAAAAACAGAAATGATTCAATGAAACTTCTCCCGCCTACACTCTATTTGGAGGCAGAAGACTTCTCGGGGAAGATGTTAAAAAAGAAGGAGACGGTTTTGTTGCATAATATAGTTAGTCGGTTAATAGGGAAGGGATAAAAGTCAATACACGGAACCGGTTTTATCATCTTCAAGCAAGAAAACCCCACTTCAATGCATAAGGTATAAGTGGGGAAGCATTCTATAAAGCGCGTTATTTTCATCCTTCCGCGGCGACTTTGTTTGATAGATAGAGAGGAAATGGGGCAGCAGATAATAGCTTAGCTCATTTCCTCTTATGTTTCCGTCATGGTGCCGCCATTCACATGTAATACTTGACCTGTGACATAAGAGGAATCATCGGAAGCAAGATAAACGTATGTCGGAGCTAATTCGTACGGCTGTCCGGCTCTGCGCATCGGTGTATCGGTGCCGAAGGTTTTGACTCTGTCAGCTGAAAAAGAGGAAACGATTAACGGGGTCCAAATGGGGCCGGGTGCCACCGCATTGACGCGTATGCCTTTTTCTACTAGTTGCAGTGCTAACGATCTAGTAAACGATACAACTGCCCCTTTTGTTGACGAATAATCCACTAACGACGGTTCACCTTCATAAGCTGTAACAGAGGCCGTGCTCATAATAGAGCTGCCCGGCTTTAAATAAGGCAAAGCTGCTTGTGTGATGAAAAACATAGGAAAAATATTAGTGCGAAATGTATTTTCTAACTGTTCTTTTGAAATGTTAAGAATACTTCGTTGCGGATATTGCACCCCTTGATTTAAAACGAGAATATGCAGCTTGCCAAAAGCATCGATCGTTTCTTGAACAAGCTGATGGCAAAATCGCTCTTCTCTTAGGTCGCCAGAAAGCAGTAAACAACGCTGCCCGTATTTTTCTATATATTCTTTCGTCTCTTTGGCATCCTCATGCTCATCTAAGTAAGCAATGGCCACATCGGCTCCTTCTTTGGCAAAAGCGATGGCTACCGCTCGCCCGATTCCGCTGTCTCCTCCTGTAATAATGGCCACTTTATTTTGCAGTTTACCGCTTCCTTTATAACCAGGATGATCAAAAATAGGCCGGGGATTCATGATATACTCCAAGCCAGGCTGTTTTGGCTGATGCTGAGGCGGAAACGCGATCGGCTTCTGTTTGCAGACCGTTTCATAACTGTAATATGGATATACGGGAATCATTTCTCTTTCCCTCCTTACCGTTCATCAACACCCATCGTATGCATATGGTTATGAAATGGTTCATCAGACTGTTGATGAACGTATTTATCGTTGGTCGCTGATCTCGATTGCCCCCGCATGAATTTCTTTTGTTCGCTTCACGTCTCCACTTGGCGCCGTTCCTTGTTTGCCAAGCGTTTTCAAGCCATTCTGATGTTATGGATAAAATCAAAATGGACTTTGTCGATAACCTGTCATGAATAAAACGACTATAACTATAAATGGAAAAAACATCGTGAACTTGGAATCATAGAAGGCTTGCTTTCTCTCCTTGCTACAGCGGTTCTGTTGTTGATGCCCCATTTCTCGCTGATTGGGACTCTGCTGCCATGACGCGGTTTCGTCCCGTTTGCTTGGCCATATAAAGCGCTTTATCGGCATCGTTATAGCATGTGTGAAACGAATGACTGAGCTTGGCGATACCGAAGCTTGCGGTAACTTTGATGGTTTTTCCTTCATATGAAAAAGAATGGGCTTCGATCGTTTGCCGAAGCTGCTCGGCGATTTCTTTGCCAAGCTGTAAGCCGGTTTGGGGAAGCAAAATGATAAATTCCTCCCCGCCAAGGCGGGCAGAAATATCGGTGATCTTCAGCGTAGCTTGAATAATGTCAGAAAGCTCTTTTAAAATTTGATCGCCTGCAGGATGACCAAAGTCATCATTCACCTTTTTAAAGAAATCGATATCTAAAATAATAATGCAAGCTTCTTGGTTGGTCTTCCCATTTTTAATAGCTTCCGTATTAGCTAGCTCGATAAAATGCATCCGATTGAAAAGACCGGTCAGAGCATCGCGAGTAGCTAAAAATTGCAGCGACTCGTTTTTTTCTTCCAGATTCCTTTGTTGCTCTTGGATGACGTGATTTTGCTTCAGCTTAGACAGATGATTTTTCCAAAGGATCAGCGATATGCCTAATCCCATTCCTGTAGCCGTTACGCTGTTAATTCGAATATGGATCAACAATTCGGGTACATGCTGTGTCCATGTAACCATATAAAAAAATAAAAAGAAAGTGGCTGCATAAACGACAACTGCGATGATAGGCGGGATTAAGAAAATCAAACCGACTCCTATGCAGGCTGTTAGTAGAGGGTTGATATTAGTGGTAACAAGCTGGTCACTTACACAAAGCAGAATGCCAAAAAGGAGATTCAAAAAAATAGACATCGTTTGCATCAAGTAAGCTTTCTTCTCTCCTTCTTTTTCTTGCTTTTTTATTTTAAAGGCAATCAAGCCCAAAATCATATTTGCCAACAGCATAGTCAAATGAAGAGTAATAATAGAGTGATACCAGAGGACAACATGCTGAGGACTTGATGGAACATTAAGTCCAAAAAATGCGATGTGCACGATATTTATGGCTCCCATGATCCAACTTAATAAATACATGCGTTGAATATTGATCACACTGGCTGCTTCTAATAACTTCCTATCAAAGCTAATCAGTTGAAAAAATTTGCTTTTTATTTTGTTGTTCACTTAGCATCCCCTCCCTTTGTCTTGGGGTCTTTTTTACTATCAAATTGTTTTATATCCCGGAATGTGCCTGGATGTTCAATGTGAAACAGGTGGCATACTAGGTCAATGATTCGATTGGCTAGGCTGAACCAATATCATTTTTGATAGATACGCTTTAGATGCTGGCTGGTCGGATGCCAAGTAGTGAATCATTCATTAGATTAAGATAATAGTACTATTATACCATGTTTTGATGGGGATCGAGGATGGTTTTATGAACAGGATATGAAATTCTTTCATGTAGGTCCAGATGGAAAAAATGACATAAACTAAACCTTTTCATAAAAATGAGTACTTGAATATCCAAAAGCCAGTCCTGTATTCGTATACGTATATTTTCCTATATGATGAACTCATTTTCTCTGAGTTGAAAAAGGGGATTCCTTTTTTAATGATAGTGGTGATGAAACGGGATAAAAAATAGTAATAAGTAAAGGAGGAAGGTAATAAATTAGTTGCAAACGTTTTAATGATGATTGTATACAGTCGACGAAAATGAAGGTGAGAAGATTGAAGCCGCAGATGATGAAGAGAGAAACGTTAAAAAAACAAGTGTATGAATATTTACGGGAAGAAATTATGAATGGACGCATTGCACCTGGCGAACGATTAATCGAGGAGAAAATTGCAAAGAAAATTGAGGTGAGCCGCAGTCCTATTCGAGAAGCCATTCGCTTACTGGAGAAAGATGGTCTTGTTATTGTAAATAAAAGGGGTGGGGTGACGGTATTTCATCCAGATATCAGCCATTTTCAACATCTTTATGAATGCCGAGTGGAGTTGGAACCAGCTGCCGCTTATTATGCAGCGCAGCGAATTACGAAAGAACAAATCAGGATGTTGCGCCAACATTTGCCCTCGAAACATGAGATATGCAGACAATACGAGCTCAAAAAAATCCACGACATGAACGTTAAATTTCATGAAGGAATCATCGAAGCGAGCGGCAATCCTTTCTTAATTAAAACCATTTGTCATCTTAGAGGAATCAACAGCATGTATCGAATGGCGATACTGAAAAGAAATGATCTGCGAGTGGAATTAGCGATCGAAGAGCATTTTAACATATTTGAAGCGATTGCGAGCGGATGTGCAGATGATGCGCGCCGATATATGCGGGAACACATTGAAAGCGATTACAAATTTTATGTCCATCTTTACAGCGAAAGGAAGTGAACGGTTGGATGGTTAAGAAACAGCCATTAGAAGGAATGAAAGTGTTAGAAATGGGAAATTTTGTTGCAGCCCCTTTTGCTGGAAAGATATTGGCTGAATTTGGCGCTGAGGTGATGAAAGTCGAAGAACCGAAGGCGGGAGACCCATTAAGAAATTGGAGGTTGATGCATGGCGATACATCCATATGGTGGTACGTGCAGGCAAGAAATAAAAAATCGATCACGCTTAATTTAAGAGATGCTAGGGGGCAAAAGATTGTCAAGCAGTTGGTTCAAAAAGTAGATATCGTATTAGAAAATTTCAAACCCGGGACGCTTGAAAAATGGGGGCTTGACTACGAAGAGATGAAAAAATTAAACCCATCGATTATCATGACAAGAATATCCGGATACGGTCAAACAGGCCCGTATCGTGATAAAGCCGGATTTGGAAGTGTTGCGGAAGCCATCGGTGGGTTGCGATATTTAACAGGGTATCCAGATCGTCCTCCCGTTAGAACAGGAGTCGCTATCGGTGATTTAACGGCTGGTTTATATGCAGTTATTGGAACGTTAATGGCAGTATATGCAAGGGAGAGGGATGAGGCAAGGCGAGGACAGTTAGTGGATGTTGCATTATATGAATCCGTATTTAGTCTGCTTGAAGGGATGTTGCCTGAGTATATTTTAACCGGAGTAGTACGGGAGCGATCAGGCAGTACCTTGCCCGGAATTGCTCCATCTAACACGTATAAGTGTAAAGATGAAAAGCACGTGGTGATCGGAGGGAACAGCAATAACATCTTTCAAAGATTGATGCAGGTGATCGGTAGGGAGGACCTAGCCAATGATCCGAAGTATGCGAATAACCAAGGGCGTGCCGAAAATGCTGAGTTCATTGATAGCGTGATAGAATCCTGGACAAAACAGCATACCTTAACGGAAGTATTACAAACGCTCGATCGCTCCTCCATTCCAGCAGGTCCTATTTATAGTATTCAGGATATTGTCCATGATGTGCAATATCAAGAGCGAGAGATGCTGTTGCCGCTCGAGTTGGATGATGGGCAGGAATGTCTTTTTCCTGGAATTGTACCGAAATTATCAGATACGCCGGGAGAAATGAAGTGGATCGGTCCTAAATTAGGAGAACACAATGACGAAATATATGCTGGCATTCTCGGTTATTCTGCTAAACAGCTAGAAAAACTTAAGCAGGAGGGGGTCATTTGAATTGGAGACTGTCCAAATGATTGATGTAAGCCCTAGAGATGGCTTGCAAAATGAGCGCTATTTTGTGCCTACGGAGAAAAAGGTCAAGTTAGTGGAAATGCTAGTAGCAGCGAACATAAAAAAAATCGAAGTCACCTCCTTTGTTCATCCGCGCAAAGTTCCACAAATGGCAGATGCAGAGCATGTGCTGCAGCTGTGTGAAGGGTTTAGTCATACAGAGCTTGTCGCACTTGTCCCCAATCTTACAGGATTTCAACGAGCTGTCCGAACTCATATATCCGAAATCAATTGGATCACCGCAGCAACGGATACATTTAATGTAAAAAATATCGGTATGAGTATGGAAGAGAATTTTGAGAAATTTAAGCAATTAATAGCAGAAGAAAACGGTAAAGAGAATCTTCAGATCTGCTTTTCAATCGCTGTAAGCTTTGGCTGTCCTTATGAAGGAGAGGTACCACCAAAACAAGTCTTATCACTTGTTGAGCGGGCCGTCCGTGCCGGCGTTCACCGGATCGGCATTGCGGATACGATTGGTGTGGCAACTCCAAAGCAAGTGAAAGAATTACTTGCGGATATATTCAAAATAGCAGGGGATATTCCTGTTGCTGTTCATTTTCATGATACAAGAGGACTGGGTCTGGCTAATGCTTATGCTGCTTATGAAATGGGGGTCAGGATATTCGAAACCGCTGTGAGCGGAATTGGAGGTTGTCCCTTTGCTCCGGGAGCTGCTGGCAATTTGGCAACAGAGGACTTGGTATATATGTTCGAACGAATGGGCATTCATACTGGTATTCACTTTGAAAAGCTATTAGAAGCCGCCGACTTTGCTGCTAGCCTGACCGCAAATCCAGCTTTAGGAAGGGTTAGACATGTGGAAAAAATAAGGAAAGGAAGAGTGTAAGGATGAAAAAGTTATCATTTATACTGAGTATCTGTTTCTTATTATCTATTATTTTAAGCGGTTGCGGCGGCAACACGATGACAAAACAAGCATCAAGCTCTGGCGGAAAAAATGAATATGAACCAGTTACAATCCGATTAGCGTATAATTTGCCTCAAGATCATCATATTTCCATCGGAATTGAAAATTTTGCTAAGAAGGTGACGGAAAAATCAGGAGGAAAGGTCAAAATTCAAGTATATCCGGCTGGACAGCTGTTGAGCGATAAAGAAATGAACCAAGCGATCTTGACAGGCGGAGTGGAAATGGGAGTGAATTCGTCGACATTATGGTCTTCCGTTGTTCCGGCTATGGGAATTTTTGATGTCCCGTATGCCTTCTCAAATTATGAGAAAGCAGGGAAAGCGTTATCCGGAGAGATGAGAGAGAAGTTAAATCAAGCAATGGAAGAAAAAGGAGCCAAAGTGTTAATGTATGCAGACTATGGCTATGCGCAATTTGCCAATAATGTTCGGCCGCTTAAATCTCCTGCCGATTTTAAAGGACTTAAGATTCGTAGTATCGGAGAGATCCCCTCAGAAATGATTAAAGCTTATGGTGCTTCCCCAGTATTTTTAGGCGCGGGAGAGGTGTACACCGCTTTGCAGCGTAAAACGATAGACGGAGCCACATCAGGAACTACGGCGATGCTGCAACGCCATTATGATGAGGTAGCTAAATATTTAACGATTAATAACTATGCCTATTTAGAATTTATTCTGGCGATGAACAAAAACTTTTGGGATCGCCTTCCAGAAAACACAAAAAATCTATTAAGCGAAACGGCTAAAGAAACGGAACAATGGATTCGCGCGCAAGCAAAATCGGAAGATGAAAGAACAGCCAAAGCGTTAAAAGAAAAGGGAATGAAGATAGAAGCCATTTCAGAAGCGGAATTGCCGGAATGGAAGAAAGCAGCTGAACCGGCGCGCGCTGCCTATATCAAACAAGCGGGAGATTTAGGAAAGGAATTGCTTGACAGCATAGAGCATCTTCAATAAAGCGAACTTTACGTTAAATGGAAAAAGGGAGAGAAAGATCTTCTCCTTTTTTCAGAAGGAGGAAGAAGATGAAGCGTTTCTCATGGGTGTATAAAACGTTTGATCAGTTAGTCTTTGCTGGAGGTATAGCGGCAGGCATCCTTATCATATTGACTACATGTATGACGACGTTTGATGTCATTTCGCGAGCCGTCTTTAATCGTCCAACCATTTGGGCTACCGAGCTGTCCATCTACGCGATTATAGGAAGCTGCTTTTTAGGCTCTGCATATGCTGTTCGATCGTATTCTCATATTACAGTAGATTTATTCATTAATGTATTGTCTGATCGTATAAAAAAAATATTGGCTTATGTCTCTAATGCATTAGGCCTTATTTTTAGCATCATTTTTACGGTTTATGGATTTAAGTATGTATTTGGCACATATCAGCTAGGAACGACATCTGCCTCGTTGTTACGCATACCTATGTATATCCCAGAACTGCTTCTTCCAATCGGAGGCATATTACTTTGCATTGCCTTTATTCTTCAAATAATGGATGGCGGCGTTCAGAAAGGGGGAGGACATATATGAATATTGCCTTTTTTCTCGGTGGAATGGCTTCGTTATTGTTGATCGGTTTACCAGTTGCCTTTGCCCTTGGCTTATTGGCCATTAGTGGAATGTATCTGTTCAACGGCGGAACGTTTTCTTTTTTGCAAATTCCGATCATTTCTTACAAATCTTTAGATGATTTTACTCTTACGGCCTTGCCTATGTATGTGCTGATGAGCCAAGTTTTGGTTGTGAGTGGTGTAGGACGTGATCTGTATGAAATGGCAAGCAGATGGTTCCGGCATTTTCCGGGCGGGTTAGCGATTGCCACATTATTTTGCTGCGCGATTTTTGCTGCTATATCTGGGTCCAGTGTAGCAACGGCTGTTACAGTTGGAGCGGTTGCGCTCCCGGAAATGACCAAGCGCGGATATGATAAAAAAATGGTGCTTGGCTTGCTAGCAGCTGGTGGAACGCTAGGTATCCTTATCCCGCCCAGTGTGCCGATGATTATATATGGGTCTGTAACCGGCGAATCCATTGGGAAATTATTTATGGCCGGTATTGTTCCGGGAATATTGCTAACGATGGCGTTTATGATCTTTGCGTCTTGGAAAACGCGTCACATTAAGGAAGCTCCAGCTACTTGGCAAGAAAGAAAGGAAGCATCGAAGCGCGCTATATGGGGATTGATTTTGCCAATTGTGGTCATTGGTGGTATTTATATAGGAATTTTTACTCCTACCGAAGCAGCGGCGATTGGTGCTATGCTTAGTATTCTTATTTCTATTTTTATATATAAAAATTTAACGATTTCCAATATCAAAACCATTGTATTATCTACAGTTAAAACAAATGCGATGATTTTAATGCTTATTGTCGGTGCGATGCTGCTTGGATATATTATGACCGTACTGCAAATCCCACAAGCCATCACGCAATTCGCTATTTCGCAAAATGTATCACCGTGGGTGATCTTTATTTTAATTAATATCGTATTACTGATTTTAGGTTGTTTCTTAGAAACGATCTCCATCCTGGTCATTACGCTGCCAATCTTATATCCAATTATCACTTCGTTAGGATTTGATCCGATCTGGTTTGCCGTAGTGATGGTGGTAAATATGGAATTAGCTTTGATCACTCCTCCTGTTGGATTGAATTTATTCGTTTTGAAAGGGCTAGATCGAACCAACACGATAGCCGAAATTGTCAAGGGGGTAATCCCATACGCTATTATCATGCTTTTATTTATAGCCGTTTTGTCATTTTTCCCGGAAATCGCAACGTTTGTAGTAAGCGATCGGATGAAATAACTACATCGCGAAGGCGCGTTGTAAGGGACTAGCTTTGTCCGCTTCCTAATATTTGATATATAGAGACCTGTGGTGCTGGTTGGACATATGGCATGCAGCGATGATAGATGGTATCTCTTGATCCCTCTATATTTCTTCCCTATATGAACAGGGGATGATCCGCTTTCGACGGTTGGATGCCCGAACAACAAACTGCTTCACCAAGCGATGAATGGATCTGAAAGCAGTGTTGGTCGGGCTTTTGTTATGCGTTGACAGGATAAAGATAGACCTAGATTTTAACATCATCCACCTACCCCACCTCTTCACGGAGTGGAGGTGGGATAGGTTCATTATTTATAGAGATGGTGAAACTCTCTTTGTGTGTTTATAAGCGACGTTTTTCATTTTTTGGACATGATCAATTCCATAGTTTTACTTTTTATGGAGGAAGTTATATAATACCAATTAAATTGATAGAAAAATAGAAATTTTATTTTGTTTTGTTAGGCGATAGAGCAAGGTAACACTTGATGGTTAAGTAGGGTCAAAAATCGACTCGTAGCTCTATTGGTTAGTGGAAACATGGCGTTTTTGTTTCATGTCTATATCTTTCAACGCTAGAGTGCACAATAGGGAGAGCAGCAGGATAACATTGTTATGTAAAGATTTCAGTTTGAAAGGAGAAGATCGGTATGGGGAAAGATCATGATCGCGAGAATGAGAATATCGAAGCAATGCGAACGGAGACGCTGGTGATTCACGGTGATGACGATCGAACGAATGATGATACCATTGCGCCGCCCATTTATTATACAGCAACGTTTCGTGCTCAGGATTCTGATGAGTTTGCCGAAATGGCAGGAACACCTAGACATCCTCAGTATTATACTCGTTACGGAAATCCGGGACATCGGCGCGTGGAGAAAATTATGGCGGAGCTTGAAGGAACCGAAACGGCGCTTGTTACGGGATCTGGAATGGGGGCGATTGCGACAGCTGTATTATCTTTAGTGGGCGCGGGGGATCATGTAATTGCTCAGACACGTCACTATATGAGCACGGCGAAGATTATGGATGAATTGCTGCCGCGGTTTGGCGTCCAAGTGACGTTGGTCGAGCAAGCGGATATCCACGCTTTCGAGCAGGCGATCCGCCCTAATACAAAGCTGATTATGGTGGAGACGCCGGCCAATCCGACGCTGGTGCTGACAGATTTAGCAGCGGTAGCGAAATTAGCACGTTCGCATGGCATTCTTACTATCGCGGATAATACGTTTGCCTCACCAATCAATCAGCGTCCGCATGATTGGGGCATCGATATGGTTGTTCATAGTGCGACGAAATATTTAGGAGGGCATCATGATCTAACAGCTGGCGTCATTTGTACAAGCCAAGACTTGGCTGAACGAATTTGGCATACCCATATTTCGATTGGTTCTGTGCTGTCGCCGATGGATGGCTGGCTGCTTCTGCGCGGCTTGCGTACGCTCCCGTTGCGAATGGAGCGCATTAACGCCAATGCATTGGCTTTAGCCACATTTTTAGAGCAGCAACCGCAGATTGAGCGCGTGTATTATCCTGGCCTCCCAAGCCATCCTCAGCATGAATTAGCTAAATCGCAAATGCATGGATTTGGGGCTGTTATTGCTTTCGCTGTTAAAGGCGGATATGAAGAAACGGAACGTTTTGTATCTGCTTTGCAATTGCCATTTAACGCCGTAAGCTTAGGAGGAGTTGATTCTCTTGTGGTTCATACAGCAGCCATGTGGAGCGGCGTTATGTCGGAGGAGCAGATGAAGGTAGCCGGAATTCCCGCTAATTTCGTAAGGTTTTCGGTAGGAATTGAGCATATTGATGATTTGAAAAGAGATATATGGAAGGCATTACAGGCGATTTAACATGATCGACCGAGAAGCCCCCCACTTTTTAACGGAGTGTAGGTAGGGGAGGTGTATTCTTTTTTTTAACGTAATTCCCGAAAGAAGTCTCCCACCTACTCACTGGGCTGTCGCTCCGTTCCTTGAGGATGGGAGACTTCTTTCGGAACGCTGTTAAAGCGAAACGATTTAATAAGCGGTCCAACCAGAATCAGCTGTAATCACGGTGCCATTGACGAAGCTTGAATCATCAGAAGCAAGAAATAGAGCGACTTTGGCAATTTCCTCTGGCTCGCCGCTCCTCGGATTGGCGTTCATTCCAGCGGTTGCCCGTTCCATCCCGAACGGATTAGGATGATTGATCGTTGTGCCAATGTTCGTATTGACGCCCCCAGGGGCAATCGCGTTGCAACGGATGCCCATATTGGCATATTGAAATCCCACGTTTTTGGTTAAGCCAATCACGGCATGCTTGGAAGCGGTATAGGCAGCTCCAGCTCTTGAGCCGTATAGCCCTCCGATGGAGGCAATGTTAATAATCACACCATGTCCTTTGTTCAAAAAGATCGGCATCGCTCTTCTAATGGTTCGCATCGGTCCAGTCGTATTGACTGCCAAAACTTTTTCCCACAGCTCGTCTGTTAGGTCTGCAACCGGTACGAAATTATCCATAATTCCTGCATTATTGACAAGAATGTCTAACGTTCCATATGTTTGAACAGCTGTGTCAATTAATTGCTGAACATCTTCTTCCTTGGCAACATTCACTGTAACAGCGGTTGCTTCTCCGCCATTTGCACGAATTTCCTCCGCCGTTTCGTAGGCGCCTTTCTCGTTCATATCAGAAACAACGACCTTGGCTCCTTCCTTGGCAAATAAAACGGCGATAGCTTTCCCCATGCCTGATGCAGCTCCAGTAACAATAGAAACTTTATTTTGTAGCTTCACTATAATCCCCCCACTATAAAAAAATAAGAATGTCCATAATAGTATTGTATCATTTTTGAAGTATGAGTTATGAAATAATCGTGAATATTTTGTAAATGATTCTTCGCTATGAAGGATGCTTTTTCTATGATCACTTTTAAAAGGAGAAAGTTTGTGGGCTAGCTGCTTTTATCACGCAAAAATACAGGAGGGATTCAATGGTTGTCCATATCACATGTGATGTTGAGTTTGGATGAACGTATGAGGGCTGCAATAGACAGCAGCATGCATCCATATGGGGCAATGAAGTTGAAAGGGGCGGAGGAGTATAGAAATTCCGCCTCAATTTTAAACCTATTTGTGAAACGACTGCTTTTTACTGCTCTTTCCATTCCAGTAATATCTCTAGCAATTTAAGAATGGTTTTTTGATCCTTAACGCTCATTGCTTGCAAGTGGGTAATGATTTGAGACAGGGTATACACTTGAGAATCTGAATGAGAATGAATGGATCGAAAAAGTTCTTCCAGCGAAATGTCTAGGGCATTAGCCACCTTTTCTATACTCCCTAAAGTAGCATTCTTTTCTCCGCGTTCCAACTGTCCAATATAAGTAGTGTGGAGGTTAGCCATATGGGCTAACTCCTCTTGGCTTAGCCCTTTTTCTTTACGAAATTTTCGAATACGTTCTCCAATGATCTTCGGTAAGTCACTCATTTTACCACCTCTCTAGGTAACAGTAGCCCTAATCTTTAAATTTTACCCAGAGACAATAGATATTAAAATCATATTAGTGATATACTATAGATATTATCGCTTTACAAAAAATGTCGAAAAAAATGGATCGCTTGGTTAATCTATGCAAATGCCTGTTCAGCGGGCATTTATAAAAGACGGAACAGGGAAACAGAAGGCATAGTCATTAGGGGGTTATATGCTATGTTGAACACAAACGGAGCTATACTAGAAGACATTATTCGCGAGAGAAGGTTTCGTCATGTTTTTCAACCGCTCTATGTATTAGAAAATTGGCAAATATTCGGATATGAGGCCTTGCTGCGCTGCGAGTTTTTTCAAAATCCGGAATGTCTTTTTCAATGGGCCATGGCAGAAGATAAATTGTATGATTTGGATATTTGTTCCATTGATCGTGCTTTGACATCGTTTTATGTGGAACATACCCAATTGTTTGTGAATGCGTATCCTTCTACAATCACTCATCCTTCATTTCCAGATTTTCTTGAAAAAATCAGAAACTGCTCGTTTTCTAATCGCAATATTGTATTGGAAATTAATGAGGCGCAAAAGGTGTCAGATGTAGGCTTGCTCAAAGAAAAAATCCGTTTTTTAAAGAGTAAGAAGTATGCCATTGCTCTTGATGATTTCGGCAAAGGGGAGACGTCTATGCGAACCGTCATGGAGTTGGAGCCGGATTTCGTCAAGCTGGATCGTTTCTATGCTGTCGATTTATCTGTTTCAAAGGAAAAGCAAAACGAAATCCAACTGCTTTTGGAGTTTTGCCAGCCAAGAAATATATATGTTGTTTTGGAGGGAATCGAAGAACCAAAGGATCTAGCGATGGCCAAAGCATTAGGCATTCATTTAGGACAAGGATATTTATTAGGGAAGCCATCGCCAGTTCGCGGGGTGAACTAAAAGAAGGGAGGATTTGTTGATATGGAAATAATGATAAGCGCAATTTTCATGTGCCTATTTTTACTTATCTTCTCTCTTATCCTTTTTCATGCCTTTTATAAGCAACAATTAAGAAAAAAGGAAGAGCAAATTCATACGTTGAAGGAATCGGTAACCGATTTGCAGATCAAGCTAAAAGATAAGGAGAAAAGAAAAGCCTTTCGCGTGAAATTGTTTGAGCAGGAATGTCATTTTGAATTGCTTGAATCTGGCAATCAGCCATTAGGAAACCTTAAAAATAAAAAAGGAGCGGGACAAATTAATGATATAAGCCGTACGGGTTTACAAATAAGTTGCACGTTAGATTTGCCTGTCCGAAAACAAATTTTTTTACAGATTTATTTTGTTATTGATGGTGAGCCTTTCTCTCTGAAAGGGAGGATTGTGCGGAAAGAAGAGCTGATAAACCATGTAATCTACGGAATAGAATTTGTTGATCTGCATCAAAGAGATCAGCAGAAACTGCATCGATTGATCCAAAGGTTAGAAATTGAAAGGAGAAAAAATGCAGAATGACCGGGCTTTATGGTCCGTTTTTCTTCAAGTCATGCTTTGATGTGCAGTTTATTAAGTTGAGATTGTGAAAGCTGTTTCAACAAAACGATTTAATGGCGGATGAAGCGAATTTACGCTTCTTTTTTTGAAACAGCATGATTAGGCATACTGCTTGTTTTTGAAAAAGAAAATGAGGGCATGTTCAAAGGCTGCAGCCATTATCCGAAGTGCCGATTTACAGAAAAGATTTCCTAATTTACGAGTGTGGATGAGACGTTTGTGATTGACAAGATGATAAACATTTGTTTATAATTTAAACAAATGTTTGAGGATGCTGAGGTGCATTCAGATGAATGAAAAAGAGCAACGAATTTTAACACTCATTCGCAAAAATCCATTTATTACACAACAAGAATTAGCTGAACAGCTTGAGCTTTCGCGCTCGGCTGTGGCAGGCTACATCTCTTCGTTAACCAAGCAAGGGAAAATTGTTGGCAGGGCCTATGTGCTTCCAGAATCATCGCGGATTGTATGCATTGGGGGAGCGAATGTCGATCGCAAAGCGCAGTCGCTCTCAACCGTTCAGTTTGGTACATCCAATCCAGTCACTGTTACGCAAAGCTGCGGCGGAGTCGCGCGAAATATTGCTGAAAATTTAGGAAGGCTGGGCGAATCGGTTTCTCTTTTAACCGTTGTTGGCGATGATCAGGAAGGAGAGTGGCTGCTGGCGACGACAGGTGCCTATGTCGATATGAGTCAGACCGCAAAGCAAACCAATGCTCATACTGGCACCTACACGGCTGTTTTAGATGAAAAAGGAGAAATGGTCATTGCCCTAGCTGATATGGCGATTTATGACACGATTACCACTGATTTTATTCGAAAAAGATGGCCGTATATTTCTTCTGCTTCTATTGTGCTATTGGATACGAATTTTTCGAGCGAGGTGTTAACATTTGTGATTGAGCGTTGCCGCGAGGAAGGGATTCCGTTGTGTGTCGCGCCTGTGTCGGCTCCCAAGATGAAAAAGCTGCCTAGCGACCTCCGCGGTGTGACATGGTTGATTGCTAACCGAGATGAAGCGCTCACCCTCGCAGGAATGGAAGGAGAAAGAACAGAAGCGGCAGGTGATTACATTCTTTCTCTTGGTGTCGAGCATGTCGTTATCACTTGCGGCGCCAAAGGGATTACGTACAAAACACAGCGCGGAGAGAGTGGGACGATCGCTGCGCCGTCGATCGATGTTGTCGATGTAACGGGAGCGGGCGATGCGTTCGTTTCCGGATTTTTATACGGAATGAATCAAGGAAAATCGTTTACCGATGCATGCCGGCTTGGCATGAGCAGCTCCATCATCGCGCTGCAGACGAAGGAAACGGTTTGTTCGAGACTGAATGAACATGTATTGAACCAAACATGCCAACACTATTTTTCATAGGAGGCCAAACAAATGAATGGAAAAGATGTACTTGTACTATCAAAAGAAGTAGCAAAAGCAATAGAAGAAAAGCGACCGATTGTCGCTTTAGAGTCGACCATTATCTCCCATGGAATGCCATATCCGCAAAATGTCCAGACAGCGAAGGAAGTGGAACAGCTTATTCGGGAAAATGGTGCTGTGCCAGCAACGATCGCTATTTTGGACGGAAAAATTAAAATTGGCTTGAATGATGAAGAATTGGAGTTTTTGGGAACAAGCAAAGAAATTGAAAAAGTAAGCCGCCGCGATTTGCCATACGTCATTGCGATGAAAAAGCACGGAGCGACGACAGTAGCAGCGACTATGATTTGCGCGCATATGGCGGGAATTCAAGTGTTTGCGACAGGCGGCATTGGCGGTGTCCATCGCGGCGCTGAGCAAACGATGGATATTTCCGCCGATTTGCAGGAATTGGCGCAAACGAATGTAGCGGTTGTGTGCGCTGGAGCGAAATCGATTTTAGACTTGGGATTGACGCTGGAATATTTAGAAACGCATGGTGTACCGGTCATCGGTTATGGCACGGAAACGTTGCCTGCTTTCTACTCGCGGACAAGTCCGTTCAAGGTCGATTATCGCCTTGATGCTCCAGAGGAAATCGCTGCGTTTATTCAGACAAAATGGGAACTTGGTTTAAATGGCGGACTTGTGATTGCGAACCCGATTCCGAGAGAAGCGGAATTGGAAGAAGCATATATTAATTCAATGATTGCCGCCGCATTGAAGGAGGCGGAAGAAAAACAAATTACCGGAAAAGCAGCCACGCCTTTCTTGCTTGACAAAGTTAAAGCATTAACCGGAGGAAAAAGTTTAGAAGCGAACATCGCCTTAGTGAAAAACAATGCCGTACTGGCGGCGAAAATTGCGGCTCATTTGTGCTTATAAAGCATAAGGTATAGAAAATCATAACGGCAAATATAAAAAGCGCTTGCTGCTTAATGGCAGTGGGCGCTTTTTATAGCTTCCGCAAGAGGAGTGAACCGTATCAAAAGGCAAGTGTCTCAACGATCAGAAAAGTTTGCAGCGTCTTCGTACGATAAAACACAAAAACCGAACGACCAACCGCTTGATAGATCGATGAATGAACGACCAACAACGGCGTTTGGGCATCCGGCCATCAAAACAGCCTGTTAAACGATTGTGGCTGCTCGCTTGAAAGAGCTATAGATGTCTCGTGGTTTGACTTGGATATGAGGGGTTGCGGCGGAAACGCTGACGAAGATAGGGGCTTACCCAATAATCCACCCCCCATTTTCCTGCATTAAAGCCGGCAACGAGCAAAAAGAAGGTAAGCAGTACCATCTGTGGATTGGTGCTGGTCGTGCCGGAAAACATAAAGGCAAAGTTCATCACGGCTCCCATAAGCGCTGAGAAAGTTGTAAATATGCCAAGGATCAATGCGGCACCAACCAGAATTTCTCCCCATACTACTAACGCATTAAAAAATTCGACATTTGGCAAAGCGACATGCTTTAAAAACGCTGCCCACCATCCTTGGACGGCTGGATGCTCACCTGAGGAGTTAGCGATCGCTCCTTTTAAAAAGCCGGTTGCATCAAACTCTCCGGTTTGCTTTTCCCATCCTGCTGTCAGCCAAGTATAGCCAAGATAGAGCCGTATCAACAGTAGAATGAAGGCTGCACTGGCCTGCTGTCTTAACCAGCTCATAAACATCCCCATATTCCTTCCCCCTCTATAAGTTTTGGCCTTTCTTTTATATAAACGCAGATTGTTTGTCCAACCTTCATTCGATGGCTGGTGGTCAGTCGCTCAATCTGCCTTTATATCATTTTGTTCGGTCTATCTTGACTATTCCAGATGTAGCTTAACGTTTTTATTTTATATTGATATGAAGTTTGGGCCCTTTTTTCAGTCTTTGTCACCCAAATGCGCAATGATGGCAAGTTTGCCGAGTTGATTCAGCAGCCATCCGTTCTCCACAGATTCTTTTTGTTATCTTCGGATGCCATTTATGATAAAAAGATGGTTGTTGATCGTCGCGAAGGATCGGTTATTCTGGCTGTGATAGCTTAATAGTTTCATCATAAGTGGGAATAGTTGGCATAGTCAAGAGCTTTTACAGATAAAAGGATGAACATTTATGGACGCGTTTATTTCGTTGAAGGAATGAAAGCTGCCGGTTGAAAACGAACCAATAAAAGAAGAATCATCGTTTCTATCCTTTGCTTGCCTTTCGTTGCCATTGGAAAGCAGAGGCCAGCGCTTTCTCTTTTCAGCCATCAATCTGTCGTTTGTTTCATCCGAATTATATATAATAGATGTAACGTATCGTATGAACATTTGCATAGATGCGGAGTTTTTCAATCTTCAAGTTAAGTTGTAAATAAGTCTCACTGTTTGGTAAACATCATCAATGGAGCCCTCTTGATTCGTTTTTTAACATATTGATCGAGAAGTTTCCTGTCTCATCACAAAGTGGAGGTGGAAGAGATGAGCGAATGGCGCAAGCATCAAGATTTAGCGGCATTGAAGCAAGATGTGGAGCCGTTTCTTGAGCGTTATGAGGGTGAAAATACTTTGTTGTATCTCTCTTCAAACCGATCAGCACCCTTTTCAGTTTGAAAAAATAAACAATACGGGGGAGAACGATGGCAAAATATATTAGCATTTTTTTTCTTGTTGTAGGTGCGAGCTTCATTTTGTTTATGTTGTTTGGGAGTTTGTTGGATAATGGAGGAGACCCGGCAGAAGGGGCTGTTTATATTTTTGGGACGATCATCGTGCTTTTGCTTTCCTTTATCATTGCACAGATGTTTTACCTCCTCCATGTTATTCGCAGGAAGCGCTAAGCCGGTGTTGTCTGTCCATGGTTCGAGCATAAAAAAGCAACGTTCGTAAAATTCCTTCAACTTTAAAACTGCTGTTTTTCGTGTTGGTTAGAATACATCATTTCTTCCGGTTCTTTCCTATCACCAAAAACACATCCAGCGGAAAAAACGCCAAACGATGTTGATAAATAGCCAATATCCTATAAAAGAATAGGTGTGGCTCCATTGAGAGGTATGAATCAACCAGCCTGCAGCCTCTGCCCCTGCCTCCAAAAGAGCCATCCAAAAGCTTAGAGCGACCACGAATAAACTTCGTTGCCAAGGCTGCAGCTTGGTCATAATGAAAAGAAAAAGCAGGGAAAAGGCGGAAAGTCCTAGTGTTGCAAAGAGAATATGGATGGGAAAAATCGCAGCCAGCGGACGTTGAGGGAAAGTATACCATCCTTTTCCTGTGAAGTATAAATCCAAATATGTTCCAAGCCAAGATGAAAGAAGGGAAGAAGCGATATAGGCCCGCTTCGTTTCATTTCTAAAAAAACTAGAATAAGTGGCTTTTGGCGGCGGCTGCCAGCTCCAATTTTTCGAGCGTTTTACAATAGGCATTTGAGATCTCTCCATTCAACCATTCGCTGTTTTTTGCTAAATAATGGACAACGCTTGGGTCTGTGAACCAATCTCCTTGTTCCGCTTCTTGATGCTCGACATTTTTCCAAACATACAAAAGCGGCGGGCTATAAATGCGCGGCTCTCCTTGTGCAATCTGGCAATCTTTTATTCTGCGGCGGTATGGCTGGCCGGGCAGCGATTCACGGACATCATTAAATAGATGTGGCCAGTAGTCTTTTCTCGTTCCTGTGTGTGGATGGCACGATGCCCAACGCACGGCTCTCTCCAATGTATCGTTGTCTTGGAATAATAGAGCATATAGCCGTTTGCCGAGCATGATTCGCTCATGTAGCGACTGAAAGTGATGAATCGTTTCACCCATTAGCAACGTCTGACCTTGTTCATCCTCATACGGAAATAAAATGTGATTAAGACTGAAAAAGTCCTGGATTTTAAATTCAAGTGCTTCAAAGACTTTTTTTTGAAAGGCAGGATGCTGAATGACCCGTTTTTCTAAATAGCTTTGCTCATTAATGACGAGGGCGATGGCAAGGATATATGGATCGTTGTAGCGCCAAAAATGATTCCAAATCGTTTCCATAAATAATGACACATGAAAACATGGTAAAAGATAAAATAAAGGGATTCCTCGTTTTTTACTTTCTTCATACAGCAAAAATTGCGGATAAATATCTTGAAAAATCAACCAGTTGCCTCTTTCTAAAAAAGAAAAAAAAGCTTGCTGCTCCTCTTCCGCCAACAAAGCAAGCAGCCATTCTCCTTTTAAGTCAGTCATATTCCAGCCGCCGTTTCGTGAAACCATATGGCCTAAAAATGCCCAATGAATTTCGCGATGCCTCTGATAAAAATCAAGATAGGCGGCGGTTCTTGTAATATTGTTCACATTGCTTATTTGTGTGCGGACGCGAATTTGTCGTAGTAAACTCCTTTCTTCCGCGGATAAATCTTGTTCAGTTATGCGATTGCCTCTTCGTTTTTTCTTTTTCAACTCCATTTGAATAGCGACGAGAAAGGGAGAAAGGGAAGGAGCTTTCTTCTTGAACCAGCACATGCGAATCACTCCTTCTGTGAATCATTTGGCTTCTATACGAATAAGTATGAAAGAGAAAGCGGTGAGATTACAGGAAAAGGATGGAGATAGGCAATGCCGGATGAACGGAACCGATTGGTCGCTTTGTTAAAACGGGCGCAAGCTTCTGACGGATCATGGCGCCATCCGTTTGAAACAGGTATTTCGACAGATGCTTATATGATCATCTTATTACGTTCTTTAGAAATAAATGATGAACAACTTATCCAATCGCTGGTGGAACGAATTGAAAGCAGGCAGGAAAATAATGGGGCGTGGAAGCTATTTTATGATGAGGGAGACGGAAATGTAAGCGCAACAGTCGAGGCTTATTATGCGTTACTTTATTCTGGTTACCGGCGAAAAAGCGATCCCCGTTTGCGAGCAGCGAGAAGACGGATTTTAGAAATGGGGGGGATCGAAAATGCTCATATGTTTACGAAATTTATGCTAGCTTTGACGGGACAGTATCGCTGGCCACCGTTTTTCCCGCTTCCATTAGAATTTTTGCTTTTACCACCTTCATTTCCGCTGCACTTTTTTGATATTTCGGTATACGGGCGGGCTAATCTCACGCCACTCTTAGTTTTGTTGGATAACAAATACAGCCGGAAAACGAGCAAAAGCCCCAATCTTTCGGAGTTATTGGGAATGCGCGGGGAGGGAGAGGACTGGCGAGAGATGCGTATAGACCGCGGGTTTCTTTCCTATGTGAAACAATCGATTCTTGGATGGCCTGCGCATATTCGCGCGGCAGCGAAGCAGCGCGCGATTCAGTATATGTTGAAACATTTAGAGACAGATGGAACTTTTTATAGTTATTTCAGCGCCACTTTTTTAATGATTTTTGCGCTTCTTTCAGAAGGATATTCCAAAGACCATCCTGTGATTGCTCAAGCCATTGAGGGATTAAAAAATTTTCGTTGTACCATTGATGGACAGACGCACATACAATATACGACGGCACATGTATGGAATACAGCATTAGCCAGCTATGCATTGCAGGAAGCAGGAGTGCCGCCGACAGACGATGCCATTCAAAAAGCGAATCACTATCTGCTTTCTCGTCAGCACTATCGATATGGCGATTGGGCGATACATAACCCATACAGCCCACCGGGAGGATGGGGATTTTCTGATATCAATACGATCAATCCGGATCTTGATGATACGACCGCTTCTTTACGAGCGATTTACCGAATGGCATCAGAAGAAGGAGCGTTTCGTCAAGCGTGGGACAGAGGGATCAGTTGGTTGTTCTCTATGCAAAATGATGATGGCGGTTTTGCTGCTTTTGAAAAAAATGTAGATCGTCGTCTATGGCGTTATTTGCCAATCGATGGGGCGGAGTTTTTGCTGTCAGATCCATCAACGGCCGATTTAACGGGAAGAACTTTGGAGTTTCTTGGTACATTTGCACGTTTAACAAAAGATCATCCAACTGTTGCTTATGCAGTAGAATGGTTAATGGATCATCAAGAAAAAAATGGTTCTTGGTATGGGAGATGGGGAATTTGTTATTTGTACGGCACATGGGCGGCGATAACGGGAATGGCTGCTGTCGGGGTTCCTTCCACGCACTCGTCGATGCAAAAAGCGATTAAGTGGCTGTTAAGTATTCAGAACAGTGATGGCGGTTGGGGAGAATCTTGTAAAAGTGACAGCGCTAAAGCGTATATACCGCTAAGGACTAGCACGGCAGTTCATACAGCATGGGCTCTTGATGCGTTGGTTGCTGTATTCGATCAGCCTATTCCTGAAATGGAAGCGGCGCTTCGTTTTTTGCAACAATCGCTCAATAGCAAAGATTGGACGGTCTCTTATCCGACCGGTCAAGGGATGGCAGGGGGATTTTATATTCATTATCACAGTTATCGTTACGTTTTTCCGCTTTTGGCGTTGAGCCATTACGAGAAGAAATACGGATCGTTTACTTCGCAAAAGTCTTAACATTATAGAGTGCTCGATTCCTAGAAAGGCGAGCGGCGAATGAAATCAGGCAAGAAAAGAAAGAGAGAGCTTGGTAGCGCTCGTACATACGCTTATTTTGGTGTCCCTCATCGCGATGATAGCCTTTCGATTTCTTGAGGAGGGCCCTTATCGTTCTCTCTATCCTTTTTGGTTTCTTTCTTTATTCTCCAGTGGATGGGGGAAAGCCTTTATTTTAATAGCCAAGGGAATGGAGAACGAATTTTGTCCAAAACATAGCCGAAAGGTCAACTTCCCCCTCAATTGTTGATATAGTTTAGCAAAGGAAAACGATCAAGTGACATAAGGCTGTCTGCGTATGCATAATTGACCATTTTCGTATGGTGGGTGTATTGTTTTTACACAATATAGCAGCGCTATAATATGATCAGGGAATATGGTTTGCGGGTTTTGCCTGTTGCACGGCTTGTTTATAGGACAATATGCACGATTGCTAGAATACCGGTTAGCAACAGAAGCGCCTTGTGTGCTTGGCGCAGTTTTTGTTTTGTTTTGTTTTTTGAAAGAGCAAATCCGAAAATAGTCGCGACAGCTAAAAGAACTACTGAGCTAATTCCGATATATTCCCGTATTCTTAGTTCTTCTTTAGATAGGTACATCAATAAGCCATGGATTGAAGCGAATATAAAAGCACTTACTCCAATAGGTATATGCCATTTTGTGGTGAAACGCATAAGCCGTTTGATTCCATTTTTTTGCTTTGGAAACGAGGTAGCAAGTGCTTTGCCTGCTCGACGGAGAGGAAAGATCGAAAAGGCGGCCGTCATTCCTGCAACAGCTGCCCAGCCGATCAATCCTCCTGCCTCTTTTTCTTCTCGGTGTCCCCCTCCTTCTCTTTGATCATGTTTTTCGTAATTTCCGCTGTCTGCTGCCCACGCTGCTGTAGTATTAGCAGATACAAAGATCCCAAGGGAGAATATAAACATCACTAATAAAAATAGTCGTTTCATTTTTTTCTCACTCCATCGTTTCGGTTTATGTGGTGTTTAGAGACGAACCTCTTCTGTACACATACTTCTTGTTGGTCGCTTAAATATATCAAGCCATGGTGAAAATAACATGAAAATGGGAAGGAATGACCAAAATATTTCTAGGGATTACGAGACAATATAGCGGTTAAGACCGTTTTTAAATATTGACAAGAATATGTCAGACAAAATGATATTTACTTTACATTGAATATGAGGTGTAAGCGCTTTAACATAGAACTATAGTCATACAACTTAAGTAAGGAGGAAAAACGTATGGAACAGCAAGCGAATTTCCGCGTCAAAATACAGCGGTTCGGTAGCTATTTAAGCGGAATGATTATGCCGAATATCGGCGCATTTATTGCATGGGGAATTATTACCGCTTTATTTATTCCATCAGGATGGCTTCCAAATGAATCATTAGCGAAACTCGTAAGTCCAATGATTACGTATTTACTGCCATTATTAATCGGTTATACAGGCGGAAAAATGGTTTATGATGTTCGCGGCGGAGTAGTGGGTGCGACAGCGACCATGGGGGTTATCGTCGGAGCGGATATCCCAATGTTTCTTGGCGCGATGATTATGGGACCGCTTGGCGGCTATTTAATTAAGAAATTTGACGGTCTTGTTCAAGGAAAAGTCAAGCAAGGCTTTGAAATGCTGGTCAACAACTTTTCAGCCGGGATTATCGGCGGAGCCTTAACGCTATTAGCATTTAAAGGAGTAGGACCTGTTGTTTTAGGACTAAATAAAACATTAGCGGCTGGAGTAGAAGTTATTATTAATATGAAGCTGTTGCCGCTTGCTAATATCTTTATTGAGCCTGCGAAGGTACTATTTTTAAACAATGCTATCAATCACGGAATTTTAAGTCCGCTTGGTATCGAACAAGCAGCAAAGGATGGAAAGTCGATTTTATTCTTGCTTGAAACGAATCCGGGCCCAGGGTTTGGTATTTTGTTAGCGTACTGGTTATTCGGAAAAGGGACAGCGAAACAATCAGCGCCTGGTGCCGCTATTATCCATTTTCTTGGCGGAATTCATGAAATTTACTTCCCATATATTTTAATGCGTCCGGTGTTGATTTTAGCAGCCATTGCCGGTGGAGTGAGCGGGGTGCTCACCTTCACGATCTTCCATGCGGGCTTGATCGCGGTTCCTTCACCAGGTAGTATTGTTGCCTTACTTGCCATGACGCCGCGCGGAAATTATTTCGGTGTGTTAGCTGGTGTATTAGTGGCTACAGCGGTTTCATTCATCGTCGCATCCTTTTTCTTAAAGTCTGCGAAAGCAGAACAGGAAGATTTGCATGAAGCGACTGAAAAAATGCAACAATTAAAAGGAAAGAAAAGTGAAGTGGCGGCTGCATTGCAAACACAGCCGAAACCGGCCACTTTAGGCGATGTGAAAAAAATTGTATTTGCTTGCGACGCAGGGATGGGCTCAAGCGCCATGGGAGCTTCCATTATGAAAAATAAAGTGCAAAAAGCGGGACTCGATATTGAAGTGACGAATACATCGATCAACCAGCTTCCATCAGATGCGGATGTTGTGATTACACATCAAAACTTAACGAGCCGCGCAAAAGAAAAATTGCCGAATGCTTATCATGTTTCTGTTGATAATTTCCTTGGCAGCCCGAAATATGATGAGCTTGTTCAAATGTTGAAAGAAAGTAAATAGTGACTGGGCAAAAAGATAAGCGGAAGGCTTATCTTTTTGCCACGTTTTTTAAAAATGGCAACAAGTGCAAGGACGAAAATAGTTTTTCAATTTGTTGTTGCTTCTTTAAACAAGGTCTACAATTTTTTTGGTGCGTTCTATACTCCAATAGTTGCTGAAGATGGGAGGTGGCTATCGTGTATATATCAGCAAGGGAAAGGAAAATATTAGATATTTTATTATCTAATGACAAGGGAATCACAGTAGGCGAGCTTGCGGAACAGTTGGATGTCAGCAACCGTACCATTCATCGAGATTTAAAGGGGGTTGAACAAATTTTAACTGAAAGCGGGCTGCGCTTGGTGAAAAAGGCGGGAGTAGGCATCCAAATTATAGGGGAAGAGCATGTCAAAAAAGAACTGCAGGCATACCTTTTTGGTTTATCGCATGCTGAATACACACCGGAAGAGCGGCAAACGATGATTTTAATTGCCTTATTAGAAAATGCTGAACCTGTCAAACTTTTATCTCTTGCGCATGATTTAAATGTCACCGTTGCCACGATCAGCAACGATTTGGATAAAATCGAAGGAATGCTTGAAAAAGATGGCCTTTCGCTCATCCGTAAACGAGGATATGGCGTGGAAATCGTCGGATCGGAATCAGCGAAACGAAAAATGATCAGCCAATTATTGCTGCATCATTTGGATGAATCCGAATTTTTGACAATTATGAAGGAATCCATGGCAGACGCAGCAAATGATACATTAAGCGCCATTACGGAAAAGCTGCTTGGTCTTGTTGATAAGAAAAAGCTGTTTACTATTGAAAAGCAAATTGAAATGATGAAGGACGATCTCCCCTTTACGATTGCGGATAGTTCCTATGTAGCGTTAGTGATCCATCTTGCACTAGCGATTGAACGGATTATGCAAGGAGAAGAAATCAATTTTGAAGAACAGTATCTAGAAACGATCCGGACAACAAAAGAATATGAAATGGCAGAAAAAATAGCCAAATCTTTAGAATCGGCCTTTCAGCTTGTGATTCCTGAACAGGAAATTGGTTATATCACGATGCATTTAATGGGGGCGAAATTTCGCGATCGTCGTGGATATATGCTGGAAGAAGGAAGCTTAGAAATCGGCAGAAAAGTGCAAGAGCTTATTCGTTTTGTCGGCCGAGAGATCGGTGTCGATTTGACGGGCGATTATCCTTTATATGAGGATTTGATCATTCATTTAAAGCCGGCTTTATACCGCATCCAGCATAATATGGGAATTACGAATCCATTGCTTGAGAGAATTCGTCAAGATTATTTCGAGCTTTTTGAAATTGTTAAAAAAGGAATGCATGCCATTTTTCTCGACATGGACATTCCAGAAGAGGAAATTGGTTATGTGGTTCTTCATTTTGCGTCTGCACTGCTCAGGGAAAAGAAAGGTCTGAATGCTTTAGTCGTTTGCTCAAGCGGGTTAGGAACCGCAAAAATACTAGCGACGCGCCTGAAAAAAGAAATACCCGATATTTCAGCGATTGAACAACGATCATTTTTTGAGCTAAATCGTATTGATATGAGCAAATACGATTTGATTGTGTCGACCATTCCGATTTCTGGATTGAGTGAACCGTATTTTCTTGTCAGTCCTATGCTTCAGGAGGAAGAAGCTGCTGCCATTCGGCAATTTTTAAAAAACAAGAAAGCGGTCAGCCGCCAAAAACAGGTGGACGTTTCCAGAAACACGATTCAAAAAATGAACGCCATTCAAACGATGAGCGAAACGATTGTCCAGCTTCTTCATGGATTTACGTTACAGCTTGTACAAGCGCGCTCGGTTCACGAAGTGTTAGAGAGAGCGTGTGGCCGCCTGCAAGAGAAAGGAATCATCCAAGAGGCGGAGCAAGTCCTAACGGAATTAATGCGCAGAGAGCAAATTGGCGGATTAGGCATTCCTGAGACGCCGTTAGCGCTTTATCACACACGCAGTCTGGCTATCTCTGTCCCTTCGTTTACAATGTATGAGCTTGCTCATCCACAAACCGTGATGGGAATGCATCATCAACCAATGGATGTAGAGCGGCTTTTGCTGCTTTTAGCGCCAAGCGATGCTCCAGAAGAAGCATTATCGGTATTGAGTCAAATCAGCTCTCTCATTATTAAAGATGAAGAAAGTGTGCGTTTGTTTTCAAAAGGAACGGCCGAGCAACTTCATTCTTTTTTAGGAAAGCATTTAGAAATCTTTTTTTATCAGCATCTTCAAAATCGCAAGGAGTGAATGACATTGACTATTTTGAAAAAAGAAAACATTGTTCTTAATGCAGAAGTAGCAAATAAAACAGAAGCAATCCGTTTAGCTGGAACGATTTTAGTAGAGCAAGGCTATGTGGACGAGGTATATATTGAGAAAATGTTTGAAAGAGAAGCGATGACATCGACATATATGGGGAATTTTGTGGCGATTCCGCACGGAACAGAAGAAGCGAAGCAATTAGTGAAGCAACCTGGTCTTTCGATTGTTCAAGTTCCAAATGGTGTTGATTTTGGAGAAGGAAACATTGTCAAGCTATTAATTGGCATTGCCGGCAAAGAAAATGAGCATTTAGAGATTTTATCGAAAATCGCCATTGTTTGCTCAGAGGAAGAAAATGTGGAGAAGATGATTCATGCGACAGAGAAGGAAGAGATTCTTCAGCTTTTAAACGGGGTGAATTAACGTGTTAGCCGTTCATTTTGGTGCTGGAAATATCGGCAGAGGTTTTATTGGCCAACTACTTTCGCAATCGGGCTATGAAGTCGTATTTGTGGATGTTAACGAGGAGATTGTTCAAGAGCTGCAAGAAAAGCGGCACTATCGGGTTATTATTGCCGGAGAACAAATCGAAGAGCAACACGTTTACCATGTGACAGCGCTGCACAGTGTAAAGGATCACGAAGCTGTGCTTCAGCAGATCGCGAAAGCAGATTTCGTTACGACAGCTGTCGGGCCGAATGTATTGCCGCTGATTGCTCCTGTGATCGCTGAAGGGATTCGCAAGCGCTTGGAGGTGAATCGAACTCCTGTTCATATCATTGCTTGTGAAAATATGATTGGCGGCAGCAGCTTTTTAAAAGAGCATATATGGAAAAAATTATCCGAAGAAGAGCAAACAATGGCCAGCCAATATTGCGGTTTCCCGAACTGTGCCGTTGACCGCATCGTTCCAAATCAACAAAATGAGGACTTGCTTTCTGTTACGGTGGAGCCATTTTTTGAGTGGGTCATTGAAGCGAAGCAAATGATCGGAACCATTCCGCCAATTGAAGGAGTACGCATCGTCGATGAATTGCCTCCTTATATTGAAAGAAAATTGTTTACCGTGAATACAGGGCATGCCCTTGTCGCTTATTTAGGTTATTGCAAAAAGTTTTTCACGATTAATGAGGCAATGAAGGACGAAGAGATTTATGCTGACGTGGTGAAGGCGCTCAATGAATCTGGACGAGTACTCATTCAAAAGTATGGATGGAATGTTGATGAACATCAAATATATATCGAAAAAATTGTTCAAAGATTCACGAACTCTGCGATTACGGATGAGGTGACGAGAGTAGGGCGTTCGCCGATTCGCAAGCTTGGTCCGAACGATCGCCTCATCAGCCCTGCCAAACAATATTATGACTTGTTTCATGAAATCCCATCAGGGCTCGTCAAAGGAATCGCCGCTCTCTTACAATTTGATTATCAAGAAGATACAGAAGCGGTGGAGTTGCAAGAGACGATTCGACAAATGGGCATCGAAGGGGCGTTGTCCCGCTACGCAGGATTAGAGCTTGGGCATCCGTTGATAACGGCTGTTAAGACAGAAGCGGCTACGTTAGCGAAGCAATAAATGGAGACATTCCCCGATCAGCGATGAGACAGTTGTTTCATAAGGTTTCATTGAAAAGCGTGAAAACATAACAAAGAGTTCTCTTGATGGAGACAACAAAGGAAACGATCATCCATCATAAAATCGCGGACCATTTCGCATGTTGCGGAATGGTCTATTTTTCGTTTGTATACTGTAAATAAATGGATGGAGTCGTTATAAGCAGGGAGCACCCCGCTTGGTCTGTGCGGTGAAACTTAACGGTAAATGCGTTTGGTGTTGGAAACGATTGTGGTTTTTACAGTCTCGACATCTTGCTTGTATAACGCGGCTACTGTTTGCAGCGAATGCTTTAACAATAAAGGAGATGTTTCCATACCGCTGAACGGGCCGGCAAATGGCCAAGGTCCATCCGTTTCTAAAAGCAGCTGTTCGATCGGTACAAAGGATAACAGTTTTCGGTCGCGTTCACGATAGCAAACTTCTGGAGTGACGGAAATATAGTAGCCGCATCGGACGATTTGCTTGATAATAGAAGCTTCTGCTTTTAGCCAATGAAAATGAGCGTATTTTACGGCATATTTTTGTAAAATAGAAAGAGCGGTTTGGGCTCCTTCATATACCGCATGAAGAGCCAATGGCAAAGAAAGGGAGGAAGCGATTTGCACGATTTGCTCGAAACGCTCGCAATGGTTTTGATAACGGGTGGTCGCGTCTGCCGAGTAATGAGGGAGCCCGACTTCCCCGATCGCTCCCAGCTTTGGGCGTTCTTTTTGTACTAGATGAACCCATTCTTCCCAGTCCTGTGGATGAGGAAGTGGCTGTTCTGGATGAAAGCCAATCGCGGCGTATACGAACGATGGAAATCGCTGCTTCAGCTCCAATGTCCGGTAGCTCGACGGCAAATCTGTCGAGACTGCAACAACTCCTGAGATGCCAGCTTCTTGCCATGTTTTTATTCGCTCGTCAATTTGATCGTATTGATCAAGATGGATATGAGCATCAATCATAGGGACACTTACTCCTCTGAAAAAGTTTGGCGAAGGAGATGTTTCTACTCCACCCGTCACATATTTATTGTACCAAGCATCAGAAAGGGTCGCCAAGCAACTGGTTAAAATTATATGTTACAACGATATTGGCTTTTTGCGAGAGAAATCAGGGGCTCGTTTATGAACAGATCAAGCAATGCCGCATCATTGGTATGTCTGCACAAATAATCCGTCTCCTTCTAGCCACTCAGCGATCAGTACATGTTTGTAATCTGTTATTTCACGGGAACGAAGCTCCTCTAATAGCCATTCTTCGCTTTTTTCCAGTTCGCGTAGCTCGTCCATTAATAGTTGTCCGTCTCGGATAATTGTAGTTGGAATGTGGACAGGCTGTGGCGGGAAGTGAAAATCCTCTTTTTTCGGCTTTTGGTAAGACGATTTTTTTAATATACTGAGCGATCCATCAGCTTCTAAGTAACAAAAAGCAACTTCCCTGATCGAAAATGTTTCATTTTGGCGCAGCAGGCTTTGTAATTGATTAAGGGTTAAGCGCGCTTTTTTCAATGCCTCATAGTCGATGATTCCATTGCGAATTAATGCGGTTGGCTTTCCCTCAGCGATAAGGCGAAACGCCAGCCATTTTTGGTTGATATATTCTACGAGCAGGAGGAGGGCTCCCCATAAGGTGATTGAATAAATAATGTACCAAATATGCACATGGTCAGTATAAAGCGCATTTCCAAGCAATTCTCCTAATACAATGACGGAAATAAAGGTAAACGGTGTAATTTGATGAATCAGCTTTTTTCCAGCCACTTTTACGACAAGAAATAACAAGATAAATCCGACGATCAATTCCAATGTCAATTCTGTAATCTTCATGATGTTCGCGCCTCCTCGCCTTGTCCATTCTTGCTATTTTCATTATGGGCGAGGTGAGTGCAAATTATGTTGCTTATCTTATTACTCAATGGAAAAGAAGCCGCTTTATTTTTTACAGACTCTGATTTCTATATCGTAGCGCACTGTTTTACTTAAAAATAGAATGGCATGGCTAAACTCCGGCAGAAAAGCGAGGAAATCTAGTTACTGGATCATCCAAACGCCTCACAGTAGCATGATGTTGTTGAATGAGAGAAACAAATAATTGTCAATCTATTCTAAAAAGTGATACAATACTTAAAATATAAAGGGTGTATATGGAGGGATTGAAGTTGAAGCAATTGAGAAGCAATATGATTAAAAGGGGATTTGACCGTGCCCCACATCGAAGTTTGTTAAGAGCAGCCGGAGTAAAAGAAGAGGATTTTGACAAACCATTTATTGCTGTCGTGAACTCCTATATTGATATTATTCCAGGACATGTTCATTTACAGGAGTTTGGGAAAATTGTAAAAGAAGCGATTCGTGAAGCAGGCGGAGTGCCGTTTGAAATGAATACGATCGGTGTTGATGACGGTATTGCAATGGGACATATCGGCATGCGTTACTCACTGCCAAGCCGTGAAATCATTGCTGATTCCGTTGAAACGGTGGTATCGGCGCATTGGTTTGACGGCATGGTGTGCATTCCGAACTGCGACAAAATTACTCCTGGAATGATGATGGCAGCAATGCGCTTAAATATTCCGACCATCTTTGTGAGCGGTGGACCAATGAAGGCGGGGGTGACGAGCGACGGCCGGAAAATTTCGCTTTCTTCAGTATTTGAAGGGGTCGGAGCGTATCAAGCAGGAAAAATAGATGAAAAAGGCTTGCAAGAGCTAGAGCAATATGGCTGTCCGACCTGTGGATCATGCTCAGGAATGTTTACAGCCAATTCCATGAATTGTTTGGCTGAAGCGCTCGGTTTGGCGCTTCCAGGAAACGGAACGATTCTAGCTGTTGACCCGGCTCGCAAAGAGTTCGTAAAACGCTCGGCTCAACAACTTATGTATTTAATTGAGCATGACATTAAGCCGCGCGATATTGTGACGGAAAAAGCGATTGACAATGCATTTGCGCTCGATATGGCGCTTGGCGGTTCGACCAACACCGTATTACACACACTCGCGATTGCGAACGAGGCAGGGATCGATTATCCGTTGGAGCGCATCAACGAAGTGGCTGCTCGTGTGCCGCATTTAGCGAAATTAGCGCCAGCATCTGATATACATATCGAGGATTTGCATGAAGCAGGCGGAGTGTCAGCAGTGCTTCACGAGCTAGCGAAAAAAGAAGGAACGCTTCATCTTGATGCGCTGACCGTATCGGGAAGAACATTAGGAGAAAATATTTCCGGTTGTGAAGTAACAAACCATGAGGTCATTCGCCCAATTCATCAGCCGCATTCAGAAACGGGTGGACTGGCTGTTTTATTTGGCAATCTTGCTCCAGATGGCGCGATTATAAAAACAGGGGGCATTCAGGGAGGAATCACGCGTCATGAAGGCCCGGCCATCGTTTTTAACTCCCAAGAGGAAGCACTTGAAGGGATTGCGGGAGGACGAGTGAAGCCAGGCCATGTTGTCATTATTCGCTATGAAGGACCGAAGGGAGGTCCTGGAATGCCGGAAATGCTTGCGCCGACATCACAAATTGTTGGGATGGGGCTTGGACCGAAAGTGGCGCTTGTGACGGACGGGCGTTTTTCCGGAGCTTCTCGCGGGTTATCCATTGGACACGTATCGCCGGAAGCAGCAGAAGGGGGACCGCTTGCTTTTGTAGAAGATGGTGATTATATTGTGATCGACATTGTTGCGCGAACGATTGATGTTCAGCTTTCTGAAGAAGAATGGGAGAAGCGAAAAGCGAACTGGAAAGGATTTGAGCCAAAGGTGAAAACGGGATACCTCGCCCGCTATTCAAAGCTTGTCACCTCAGCAAGTACAGGTGGAATTATGAAAATCTAACAAACGGAATAATAGATCACTAAAGCAAAGGTGGGAATTCTCAGCAGAGGAATCTCACCTTCTGTTTTGCTTAAAGATGACAACAAAAATATAGGAAGAATCATCAATTGTCCGACTTTTGGCACTGCTACGTAAGGATAAAAGTCATATATTATAAGAATAAAGGAATATGTATCCATCAAGGAGGAGAAGCAGGTGTGGAAAGCATTATTTCAAAAGGAAATACATTGGATGAAGCGATCCGTCTAGGACTTGAACAGCTGCAAGCCACACGCGAACAGGTTTCTATCGAAATCATTCAGCACGAGAAAAAGCGTTTATTTGGATTATCAACCAAACAAGCGATCGTAAAAATAACAAAAATTTCTGTTGATGAATTAAACGATCAAGACGCTAAAGTATGGATGGAAGATGGCAGGTTGTTTTATCAGCGCTCCTCTTCAGAAGGGCCAAGCATTACGATTGGGGAAGGAGTAAAGCTGTTTCGCAACGGGGAAGAGGTAGACCGTGTGGTTAGCATTAAACAAGGAGATGTATTGGAAGTTCATGCAGAGGAAGAAAAAGTGATAGAGGGGACATGGGATATTACAGTGGATTCCCAAAAAATGCAGGCCACTTTACTCATCGAGCCGACACTACACAAACGCTACGTGCTTTTAGATTTTCCTCCGGCCAAACATGCGCAACTAAATGCCCAAATACTTACCGAAGTAAAACCGGTTGTTACGTATGAAGAAATCACGCAACGGTTAGAGCAGTTGCATATTGTGCATGGAATTCTTGAAGAAAACATCAACGAAGCGCTCCAAGCAACGGAGAAAATCCATGTGGCGATTGCTCAAGGAACGCCGTCTCAGGAAGGAAAGGACGGCTGGGTTGAAGTAAAAGCGGGCTCGAACCAGCCGAAAAAACCGAAGATGCGCCAGGATGGTACAGTAGATTATCGTGAAATCGAAGGAGTTCCGAGCGTTCAAGCGGGTGACGTGATTGCAGTCATTCACCCCGCACAACCAGGCATTCCGGGAAAAAGAGTAACCGGTGAAGTGATTCCTGTACGCGATACCTTTCCAGTTCATGTTCAACTTGGAAAGGGGGTCGCCATGTCAGAAGATGGAGTGAAGATAATGGCTGTGGAGTCTGGAAGGCCTCAAGTAGTGCAAAAGGGGCGTACGGCTATTGTATCCATGATTCCAAAACTTGTCCATCAAGGGGATGTCGATCTCTCAACAGGTAATGTTCGCTTTAAGGGAGATATCGAAATTATTGGAAATGTTCAAGATGGTATGGAGGTTGAGGCGGAAGGAAGCGTTGTGATTTTTCAAAATGCCAACCGTGCCAAAATTCAGGCTCAGCAATCCATTTTTATCTATCAAAATCTTATAAGCGGAACCGTCATTTCGGGAGAGCAAAAAATGGCGGTTACAGAATTAATGGAGTCACTGAATACGATTCGCCAACAGCTTGAAAGAATGATTGTCACCGTTCAGCAGATCACCGTGATCTCCAATGTGGAAGGTAAAAACATGAATTGGGTGATAGGAAAATTAATCGAAACAAAATTTCAGTCTCTGCAAGCGGCTGTGAAAAAGTACCGAGAGATTTGCCAAACGAAAAGAGAACAATTAAGTGAAGCTTGGATTCAACTAGGAGAGCGTTTACATACATGCATTTTAGTACAAAAAGCATACGAAAGCTTTGCTAAGTTGCTTCGCGACCTAGAAGAGATGATTAGCCAAAATGAACAGCTTTCTGTCGATTCGATTGAATTATCATATGCGTTAAATAGTGTCATTCATGGAAGCGGCGATGTGGTAATAACGGGAAAAGGATGTTATAACTGCAATATTTATGCAGGAGGAAAACTGGTCATTCATGGGGTGTTGAGAGGCGGCGAGGTTTATGCACAAAAGGGGATTTATGTGAGAGAGGTCGGTTCTTCATCTGGAATTAAGACCGTCCTATCAGTTCCTAAAGGAGAAACGATTCAAATGGATCATGTGTGGGAAGGGACCGTCATTCGAATCGGCAAAAAAACTTATACATTTATGGAAGAGAAAAAAGCGGTTTGTGCAAGATGGAATGAAGAGGCGGGCGAGATTCAATTCGAGGTGTAGCTTGCTTTTTTCGCATAAGCTGAATCGACTGTTTTTTGCTCTCCATATATGGGACGCACAGAAATCCTCTTTCAAAATTTTTAGCTGTATCTCCAATTTTGTTAAGCAGATGAAGGGTTGTCTATTGGTGAAAGCGCTCTATATTTGATGGTCTCGACGGTCGGAGACGAGTTTGTGACTTATCTCGTCATGCCCCATTGTGGATGAGAACCGAACAACCAGCCATTTCTTTTTTGGTTTATGGAAAACCAGTGCGGGAAGGCGAGACTCATTTTTCATCAAGAGTAAATTCCTCTCATTTTCTTGGATTTTGTATTATAATGAGAAAGAGTTTTCAAGCGGTGAAGCTAAAAAGAAATGGAGGAATGGCTCGATGTTCATTGCTTTAGATATGGATGGAACACTGCTTCATTCAGAGGGATACATTAGTCCGAGAAATAAAGATGCGATCAAAAAAGCCCAAGATGCCGGACATATTGTGGCCATTGCCACAGGACGAGCGTATAAAGACGCGTACCTCCCGCTGGAACGGGCCGGTCTTCATTGTCCGATCATTGGCTTAAATGGTGCGATGATTACGTTGGAAAGCGGTGCGGTGATGAGCGAGGTTCCGTTGCATCGGCAAGCATTCATCCCCACATTAGAATGGGTGCGAACACAGCCGGATTTATATTGTGAACTTTATACCAATACGGCTGTCTACGTTGGCTTACATAATCGCGAACATCTAGAAGCACTTGCTTATAAAGTAAGGGAAGAGCATCCTGATTTGCAGCGCATTGTTCAAAAACAGTTTCAACAGGCGCGTGTGACATATGTAGAAGATATTAGCCAAGTATGGCATGATGATTCATTAATAGTCTATAAGCTTCTTATTTTTTCCTTAAATATCCATTTGTTAAAAGAGGCTTCTTTCCAATTTGCGAAGCTGCCGGATGTGGCGGTTACTTCTTCGCATCCTAATAATATTGAAATCAATCATCAACAGGCGACAAAAGGAGAAGCGATCAAGAAGCTCGCTTCTTATTATGGAATGGGGTTGTCTGATACGGTGGTCGTCGGTGATAGCCTTAATGATCTGCCGATGTTTGCGGTTGCGGGATACCGTGTCGCGATGGGGAATGCTGCTGAAGCAGTGAAGCAGCAAAGCGATTCGATCACAGCTACGAACGATGAAGATGGTGTCGCTTTGATCTTAGAGGAACTTGTACAGAAGGGAAACGTACCGCGCCAACGGCTTGTTTGATAGGAAGAAAAGGAAAGAGCAGTTTGATGGTGGTGAAGCCGTGTATGAAAGAATAATAGAAAAATTATGATAAAGAAAGTAGGAAGGATTCCTCCGGTAGATGAAGTGATGGATGGGCTCATTAAAAGTAAATGATACATAGAGAGGAATAAGCAAAGCATGACAAATACTCATTCACATTTATTATTAGTCGACGGTATGGCTCTATTGTTTCGCTCTTTTTATGCGACTGCTCCGAGTGGACAGTGGATGCGAAACAGCCGCGGTGTGCCGACAAATGCGGTTCATGGGCTGATCAGGCACTTATCAGCAGCACTGCAAACCATTCGGCCAACGCATGTCGTGTGCTGCTGGGATATGGGGAGCACCACCTTTCGCACTGAATGGTTTCCCGACTATAAAGCGAATCGTGGCGATCCGCCGCCGGAGCTTGTGCCGCAATTTGATTTGGCGAAAGAAGCCGTCGCTGCGCTCGAAATTCCCAACATCGGAGTATTAGGAGCCGAAGCGGATGATTGTATTGGCACGATTGTCAAGCAATACGGGAGTTTGCTGAACATTTCGATTTTGACTGGAGATCGTGATTTATTTCAGCTTCTTTCTCCGAATGTGTCCGTTTATTTGCTGGCTAAAGGCATCGGTCATTATGAAGTATATACGGATGACCGGTTTTATGAAGAGAAGGGCCTTTTACCGCAGCAGCTTGTGGATGTCAAAGCGCTTATGGGGGATTCAAGCGACAATTATCCGGGAGTGCGCGGCATCGGAGAAAAAACGGCGTTTAAATTAATCCAACAATATGGTTCTATTGAAGGATTAGTCGAAAATCTTGAGCAGTTGACGAAAGCTCAGCAGAAAAAGATTAGCGAGAATTTAGAAATGCTTTATTTATCGCGCAAGCTGGCCACCATCTATTGCGAGATTCCGCTGTCTTTGCGTCTTGAAGAAGCGAAATGGACAGGGGATTTTGTTGGCTTGGAGAAAGTAAAGCAAATGTTAGCATAAGTAGCAGGTTTAATGATGAAGCGACCATTTTCTTTTCTGCGTTAGAGATGTTAATACGTAGGGAAGGCGTAATCATCTGGCGATATGAAGATAGATTAGTGTTTTTGTATGTCGGGACGTTGGCAATGGGTAGATCGAGAACTTAATTTTGACGGTTGAGTGATCGAACCATCCCACTTACAGATCATCCATTTGTCTGTAAGCGGGATGGTTGTCGGCGCTCGCTCTCTCTTTTGATCGGGAGTGGCTGACGGATCAAATTCGCGATACCATGAAAAGCTGTTTCACAAAAATAAAAAAGCGGCCTATAAACCGCTTTTTTGATCATTAAATATGGAGCATATCGGATTCGAACCGATGACCTCTTCGCTGCCAGCGAAGCGTTCTCCCCCTGAACTAATGCCCCGTTATTAAAGCTACGGACAATATTTATAATATCATAAAAGATAGAAATGTCAATGATCGATTTATGAGCAAACAACAAATCATAAGCAACTTCGCCGATATTAAGTGATGTCCCCATTCTGGCATCAGAAAAAAATAAAAAATGACAGAGATAGCCGTTTTTACTAGAACCTTTTTTCATGCACGCCATAACGTGTTATTACATTGTAAAAAGAGGTGCTGGCGTTGTTTAAAAGAAAAAGGCGATCGCTGTCAACGAAGCTGCTTTCCGTTGTTTGCTCTATTATTTTTCTAATGGGAATCGCAAGTGCCTGGTTGGCTGACAAAATTATTGTAGAGAGCAATTTAGCCAACATGGAAAAAGAGCTAAACGGATTTGGCACCATTTTGGCGAAAAATGTAGATGAAAAGGTAGTGAAATCTGTTATTCATCAACCGAGCGAAAAAAACCATGATACTTTAAAAGTCAACGAATTAATGGACGAAACCATTCGTAGTACCCATTCCTATGTTGCTAATCTGTATTTCGTTACTTATGAAAATGGCCGTATTGACCTGCCGGTATTTAGCAGCAGCTTACGTTCTGATCGCTTTACATTTGGCTCTGAATATCCAACGGATGAAACGACCTTTCGTACCGCAGTTGTCAAAGCCTATACAACCAAAACGGCACAAACGACCGACATATATACCAATCAATTTGGAAAGTGGAAAAGCGGGGTTACTCCCATATTAGATGATAGAGGAAATGTTTTAGCGTTGTATGGAGTAGATTTCGATGTATCCAAGATTGAAAAAAAGGCATGGCAAGAGACGTTGAATTTCGTCTATTTAATCATTGGTTTTCTATTCACAGCTATTGTTTTAACCTATTTTGTTGTTCGAAGAATCGTTCAGCCGGTGCTAAAGGTTTCCGATTTATCCTCAAGCATTGCCAATGGAAATTTAAATATCGAAGAGCTAGCGGTGCGTTCAAAGGATGAGATAGGCATGCTGGCGGCTCATTTTAACTTTATGGTCCATAATTTGCGGCATATTATGAAAAAGGTTAATCTTCATTCTCTGCAGGTATCGAGCGCTGCTGAGCAGCTGACAGCAAGTGCTGAGCAATCGACGATCGCTTCTGAACAAATTGCTCGTATTACACAAGAAATGTCTGCTGGAACAGAAGAACAGTTAAAAAATATAAGGAAAACAGCTCATTCAGCTGATACGCTGTCAGCTGCACTTCAACAAGTAGCACAAAATAGTGAAGAGATGCTGCGAAGCGCACAAAATGCGATGGAAGCGGCTGTTCAAGGAGTGGGCTCTATTCATGTTGTGATGCAACAAATGAATGAAATCAGCCTTTCTGTAGACTACACTTCAAACATCATGGAACTGCTTGGCGAAAAATCGAAGCAAATCGGCCGGATTGTCGCTTTCATTACCGATATTGCTGAGCAAACGAATCTGTTGGCTTTAAATGCTGCTATTGAAGCCGCCAGAGCAGGAGAACACGGGAAAGGCTTTTCTGTTGTCGCTGCTGAAGTAAGAAAGCTAGCGGAGGAATCCAAAAAATCCGCTTCCCAGATTATAAGCTTGATTGATTCGATTCAAACAGAAACAATAGAGGCGGTCCGTTCCGCAGCTATGTGTACAGATAAAGTGAAATTAGGTCTGGATTCAACAGAAAAGTTAAAGAATGTTTTTGTTCATATAGAAGAAGCGGCGCAGCTTGCTGTGAATAAAGTGAATCTTGTATCTGCAGCGGTGCGTTCCATGTCTGAAGTCGGTGAAGAAATGGCAGAAAGCATGGAGCACATGAAGGATATTTCTGAAAAAACGGTTTTATCAAGCAGCGAGATTGCCGGAGCGACCGAACAACAACTCGCCGCAATGGAGGAAATTTCATCCGCAGCCCAGTCTTTATCATTGCTGGCCAACGAATTATTAGAAAGTGTTGCGATTTTTCAAATGGAGAAAAAATAGCCCCTTTACCCATATCGAATAGATTGCGTAATGGAAAAATTTTATTGTTAATGAACGAAAATTCCGCGCTTTGTTGAATTTTCTAACCATCTCTGATGGATGATTCAATTTTTCATCAAGCTGCTACCCATTTGCTAAAGCAAACTATATTCGTGAGTGATGAATGGTCATGAAGGTTTGGAGATATCGGCGGCGGTGCATTTTTCTTTACTTTCAATAGAATTTAAACGTAAAGGCGCCGATATTGCTTAGCGTTGAATTTGCCAAAATATTTTCTAAACAACAAGGCGGAGCGCATTATTTTGTTGACATCCGGACAATCTTTAGACAATCTTTAGGACCCATGTCCGGAGAGACAGCTTATGCTGCGACAAAAGGGGCGCTTGATGCTTTTGTGAAAACATTTGTTGTTGAAGTAACGGAAAAAGGGATTACGCAGGGTCCGAATGATTTGGGAGGAATGAACGAGGAGTTGAAACAGCATCTTCTGCTTAACTTTCCGTTCGGACGGATTGGTACACCCCGTGATGCCGCGCGCCTTATTCGTTTTTTTGGCGAGTGATGAAGCCGCGTGGATCACTGGACAAGTGATTCATTCCGAAGGTGGATTTATTCGCGGATAGTTGCTGCTCCATTCTTTATTCGCTTCAAAAGAGGAAAAAAGAGGGGCTCCAAAAGTTAGTGCTCCTGACTTTTGGGGCAGCCCCTGATTAATTGGAGCGATCATTCGCGCACTTGTCCTGCGCCATAGACGAGCGTTTTCGTCGTTGTGATGGCGCGCAGACCCATTGGACCCCGGGCATGCAGCTTTTGGGTGCTAATGCCGATTTCTGCTCCGTACCCAAACTGTTCGCCATCTGTGAATCGCGTCGAGGCATTATGATAGAGCACTGCCGCATCAACAGATTCAAAAAAGCGTTGAACGTGTGCGGCGCATTCAGAAATAATCGCTTCGGAATGTTTTGTCCCATATTGGCTAATATGACGGATTGCTTCTTCTACGTCTTCAACAAGCTTGACGGCTAAAATCGGTGCTAAAAATTCTGTTCGCCAATCTGCCTCTGTCGCTGGCTGAATAAAAGGATAAGCAGAAGCGAGGACGGCATCGCCGCGCAATTCAACGGCTTGATGGTGCAATGTTTCGATGAGTTCGCCGACGTGCGGCCAATCTTTATGGATCAAGACGGTTTCGACAGCATTGCATACGGATGGACGCTGCAGCTTTGCATTGAGTACAATATCCATTGCCATTTGCTTTTTGGCTGATTGATCGATAAAAATATGACAATTGCCAACACCTGTTTCTAAGACAGGAACGGTGGCATTTTCGACAACTGATTGAATCAACCCGGCTCCGCCGCGCGGGATGAGGACATCTAAATATTCTTTTAAGCGAAACATGCTCCGAGCGGTTTCGCGGCTCGTATCTTCTAGCAGCTGAACCGCTTCTGGGGGAATAGAAGAATGTTTTAGTGCCTCTTGCATGATGGAAACGAGTGCCTGATTGGAATAGATGGCCGATGAACTTCCCCGCAACAGCACGGCGTTTCCTGTTTTTAAGCAGAGTGTTGCCGCATCGACTGTGACGTTAGGCCGCGCTTCGTATACCATGCCAATCACGCCAAGCGGAACCCGGATATGTTTGATTTGCAGTCCATTGGGCCGTGTTTGCTCCTCAATCGTTTCACCAACTGGATCAGGCAAAGCGATCACTTGTTGGATACCAGTGACCATTTGTTTGATTCGTTCCTCTGTTAACTGTAAACGGTCAAGCAAAGCGGGCGACATTCCGTTTGCTTGGCCAATGGACATATCTTTTTTATTTTCTGCAAGAATCCATTGTTTTTTTGCTACTAATGCTTCAGCGATGATGGCGAGCGCTTCATTTTTTTCCGATGCCGATAACACAGCTAATGACTTAGCCGCTTGCTTTAACTGCATAGCTTTTAGCAACAATTCATTCATGACGGTGGCCTCCTTTGTCATAAGCATGTCGTTTCTTAATTTAACGCAATGAAACAGACGGGCTTTTTAAACATACCCAGTGATTGCGATGAATGACTTCTGGACGCTGGTGGATAGAATAGCGTCTGGCGGCCTCGCTTGCCCAGCCCTTGACTTTTACTAAGTCCTCAGCCGAGTAGTATACCTGTCCTCTTCCGATCACTTCGCCCTTTTGATTAATCACTTCCACGACATCGAGAGCTTTGAATGCTCCCCATACATTGGTTACACCAACTGGCAATAAGCTTTTTCCTTTATGTAACAGGGCGGTTTCTGCTCCTTCGTCAATTTCGATCCTCCCCGCTGGTTGGGAGTGATAGGCAATCCACTGTTTGCGCATTTGCATATGCCCTTGCCGAGTGCCAATATATGTCCCGTCTCCTTTTCCTTCTAAAACATCACACAATTTTCTTTTTCCGCTTCCTGTTCCGACAAAAACGCTGACGCCAAACGAAAGAGCTTTTTGTGCCGCTAACAGCTTTGATTTCATTCCTCCTGTTCCTAAAGAGGTGCCGCTACCGCCAGCCTGCTCGATTAAATCATCTGTTATTTCCGATAAAAAATGATACTTTTTTGCGGTTTGGTCTGTTTTTGGATTTCCATCGTATAGTCCATTAATATCTGTTAAAATAATTAACGCATCGGCATGTAAAAAACCGCTGACAAGAGCGGACAACAAATCGTTGTCTCCAAATGTTAATTCTTCAACAGAAACCGAATCGTTTTCATTAATAATCGGCAGAACTCCACGATCAAGCAATTCAGAGATGGCAGAAAATAAATTGTGGAATCGTTCCCGACTATAAAAATCCTCGCGCGTTAAGAGCAGCTGCCCGATGACAATACCAAACGAGCGAAAAGCAGAAATATAGCTTTGCATAAGCAGTCCTTGGCCGACCGCCGCCGCCGCTTGCTTGCCTGCCACTGTTTGTGGTCGAAAGCGGTAGCCGAGTTGAGAAAATCCCGCTGCAACAGCGCCAGAGGAAATTAAAATCACATCATGGCCGAGCTGTTTCAAGTAAGCGATGGCTTCCACGTGATCGAGCAGCTTTTGTTCAGAAAGCTTTCCGTTTGAATCGGTAAGGGAGCTGCTGCCGATTTTTACGATCACTCGTTGTTTTTTCATTTTTTCCCTCCTTACTTTAATTTCACATAAAAAAACGCTTTTCCCCTCCTTATGAAAAGGACGGAAAAAGCGTTCCGCGGTACCACCTTTTTTGGCGCAAGTAAGCGCCCGCTTTCGTCCCAGTAACGCGGGAATAACGGCTTATGTTTGCATAAGCGGCCATATTAGGGCAGGTTCAATCAACTTTCCGTGAGGAACCTTCCAGCCTACGAGCTCCACTCTCTTGCACGTTCCATTGATTTACTAGTCCCGTACCATTATTAGTATCACTGTTTTTCAGAATTATCTTACGGAACGGCGGATTTGTCAAGATACTATCTGACATTTGTGGGGAAAATTTTTCATATTTTGTTAGGATAAATCCTTAGTATGGCAGCAAGAAAAGAAAATAGACGGAACGAATCATGCCTGTGAAAAAATAACGGTGGAAGGAGTTTCGTAATTTGCTTTTTCGTCATACATCGTGTGACAAAGGTTCGCCAACTCGACTCTATAAATGATATCCCCGGCCAATGTCAACCTAGTATAAGATAGATAACAAGTTTCTAGAAAGCGCTTACAAAAGATTTTGGCATATCGTATACTAAAGATGAAGAGTTATTACCACATAGGGGGATTGGTCATGAAATATACAGAGAAGCGATTTGAAACAGCAGCGATTCATCACGGTTATTGCACGAAGGAGCATCTTGGAAGTCTAGCCGTTCCGATTTTTCAAACCTCTACCTTTACTTTCGATACGGCGGAGCAAGGAGAAGCACGCTTTGCTGGGCAAGAGGAAGGATTCATTTATTCGCGGCTGGCTAATCCGACGGTCCGGGCACTTGAAGAGAAAATGGCTTATTTGGAAGAGGGAGGGGCTGCCTTGGCGTTTAGCTCAGGCATGGCGGCAGTGTCCGCTGTGCTTGTTGCTTTGACAAAAGCGAATGACCACGTGATATGTTCGCAAGGAGTATATGGCTGTACATTCGGTTTGCTGCAGCTAATGAAGCAGAAATACGAAATTGATCACGATTTTTGCCCGATGGAAACAGAAGAGCAAATTCGTCAGCTCATTCGTCCTGAAACCGTGTGTATTTATGTAGAAACGCCGATTAATCCAACAATGAAGCTCATTGATTTGGAAATGGTGGTAAAAGTCGCGAAAGAGCACGGAATAACGGTTGTTGTAGATAACACATTTTGTTCACCGTATTTGCAGCAGCCGCTTTTGTTCGGTTGTGACGTTGTCATCCATAGCGCAACGAAATACATTGGCGGCCACGGTGATGTCATTGCTGGTATCGCGGTAGGAACAAAAGAATTGATGGCGGAAATCGCTAAAACGACGCAAAAAGATATTGGCGGGGGTCTTTCACCGTTTGATGCCTGGCTTTTGTTGCGTGGAGTGAAAACGTTGGCAGTGCGCATGGATCGCCACTGCGACAATGCTGAAAAAATTGTGGAACGCCTTAAGCAGCACCCAGCTGTTGCGAATGTATATTATCCAAACGACCCGGACCATTGTAGCTATTCGATTTATCAAAAACAAATGAAGCGCGGCGGCGGTTTAATTTCGTTTGAAGTGAAAGGGACGAAAGAAGAGGCTCAACGCTTGCTCAATGGCTTGCGGCTGATTCATATCGCGGTCAGCTTAGGAGATACGGAGACGTTGATTCAGCATCCAGCCACCATGACACATGCTGTCGTCCCAGAGAAAGCAAGAATGGAAATGGGAATTAGCGACTCGCTCCTTCGCTTATCGGTGGGACTTGAAGCGTGGGAAGATATTTGGAGTGACTTGGAACAGGCGCTTAATCAGCTGTGAAAGAAGGATAAAGCAGACACTTGATGTGCCTGCTTTATTTCATAGAAAGAGGAAGGGGGCAGTCGTGTTTTCAGTTTTTATCACTTTAGACCATCCCTGCATCATCGGCTACGTGTCTTCCTTTGTAAAATAAACGCTGTTCGTTTAAAGGCTTTTCCTTAGCCGTTATCACCTTTGGAATGATTTTCATGACGATTGTACGGCTTCCCATTGAAGAACGGTACGAATCGACGTGGTGTTTGGAAAGAGGAGTGGAAAAGTAACCAGGAACATATTTATCAAGCAGCTTTTGCATCGCGGCGGTTGCTTCAGACAAATCGGCAACAATTTCGATCTCCCCAAAAATCATAACACTCATATAACTTGTATCTGTTTTGGCTGGTACTGGATTGACCATTGTTCCAAAATTTTCACTGACAGTAAAACAGATCCGTTTGTTTCGATTTATTATTTCCATTTTTCTTCCTGATTCAGCTCCATGAATGTATATGGCGCCTTTCCACCAAACGAAATTAAGAGGAACAACGTATGGTTCACTGTTGTCAGTTAATCCTAAATATCCGGTGGTTGCTGATGAGAGAAAGGCAGAAATTTTGTCTTGATCGTTACAGGCTAATAGCGGTCTTCTCATTTCATCCATATTTTTTCCTCCTGTTCCTTTGTTATAATCATTGTAAAAAGCTGCTGTATGGATGCATAGTGGCAGTTTTGGATATTTTTTAGGGGACAGAGGAGGAGGAAACATGATTGAATTAACCCCGCATTTAGACAGCGAGCGGCGACTTCCACTTTATGAACAGCTTTACGAATATATCAAAGGCGAAATGGCGAAAGGGCATCTCCAAACGGGTGAGGCGCTTCCTTCCATACGCGTTCTTGCCAAGCATTTGCGCATTAGCCGCAATACGGTGGAAGCCGCTTATGCACAGCTTGTAGCGGAAGGGTATGTTGAAAGTCGGCCGCGGAAGGGATTTATCATCAAAGAATTTGATAAGGATGTATGGATGAAGTTAGAACCGCCGCTTGTGATTCCGTTATCCGTGTCACCTGTATCGAGGTATCGGTACGATTTTCGCTATGGCCATATTGATACGGCCCATTTTCCGCTGCGAGCGTGGCGCGCTTGCCTGAACGAGGCAATGGACGCATCGCGGGAGGAATTGCTTTGGTATGGTGAACGTCAAGGAGAAAGGAAGCTGCGTCAGCAAATTGCCCGGTATTTGTTTCAGGCGCGCGGCATTCATTGTTCAGATGAACAGGTGATCATCGGCGCTGGCATTCATCAAATAACAGGACTTCTTTGTCAGCTTTTCTCACCTGAAAAAAATAAAATCGCTATGGAAAATCCATCGTATGACGGTATCCGTGCCGTCTTTATAAACCATCGTTATCAGGTGCTCCCCATTTCACTTGAACAGGATGGTTTACATATTGCGGAATTGGAACAGAGTGATGCCACCATTGCTTATGTGACCCCATCACATCAGCTGCCGCTTGGAATGGTACTGCCGATTGGCAAACGGCAAAAGCTATTAAAATGGGCAGAAACGAGAAATGCGTTTTTGATTGAAGACGATTACGACAGCGAATTTCGATATGAAGGAAAACCGGTTCCTGCTCTAAAAGCGCTCGATACGCAAGATCGCGTCATCTATATCGGAACGTTTTCAAAAGTGCTAACGCCTGCCATTCGTGTTTGTTATATGGTATTGCCAAACCGGTTGCTTCGCTCGTTTCACCAGATGTTTTCCAGCTATCACCAGCCCGTGGCGACGGTGGTGCAAAAAGCACTGGCGTTATTTATGGAAAAAGGCTATTTGGAGCGTCATATTCGAAAAATGCGCACTGTATATGCAAAAAAACGCCAAACGCTGATCCATGCGATTTATGAGCATTTTGGTGATTATGCCACCATTATTGGCGAAAAGGCTGGATTGCACTTGCTTGTTCACTTTCATCATGTTATGGATGCGGATCGGCTAGTCGAGGAAGCAAAAGGAAGGGGCATTCACATTTATTCTGTGGCAAAGTATTGGTTTGATTCCCAAACATCTCCTCCACCTTATATTTTGTTAGGATTTGGAAGCATGGCAGAACAAGAAATGATAGAAGCAATACAACTCTTGAAAGATATTGTTCAAGCAACGAGAAAATAAGGAAGAGAGCTCGGACAAAATAGAGAGACGGGATAACCGCTATACAATATAGAAGAAAAGGATGAGCTTATAGCTGAATGTTGGTTATCCGATGGTTGAAAAACGTCCCAAACTCCACATTGCTGAAAATGTTATGATGTCCCATTACATCCATATAGTTGAGTTATATTGAAACTAGCATCGCAGCTATCAGAAGAAGTTTTCAAGTTCTTTATCTTTAAGAACGATGCGGTAGGTGAAAGGTCCTAAGATGAACGGGAATAGTAAAAAATAATTGACAATTTGCAATGTTAGCGCTATTTTTAACTTAAATATGATGTTAAACACTTATAACGTTATTTAAACGTAATAGGTGTTTAATTTTTATAAAAAAATGAAAGCGTTTTAAAGGGGATGGGAAAATGATTTTGCATGATGTTGAGACGTTTTCGAAGTATGAAATGGAAAAGCTGCAGCTACAGAGACTGCAGCAAACGGTTGAAAGGGTGTATGAGAAGGTTCCATTTTATCGCGGCAAGCTGAATGAACGGAATGTAAAGCCAGAGCATATTCGCTCGCTTGAAGATATCCGCAAGCTTCCGTTCACAACGAAAAAGGATTTGCGCGACCATTATCCGTTTGGATTGTTGGCTGTCGATCTACGTGAAGCAGTACGTATCCATGCTTCAAGCGGTACAAGCGGAAAACCGACGGTGGTGGCCTATACAAAACATGATATTGAAAATTGGTCTGACATTGTCGCGCGCGCCATCGCTACTGCTGGCGGAGAACCGGGTAAAGTGTTGCATAACGCATACGGTTACGGTTTGTTCACCGGAGGACTTGGCTTGCATTACGGAAGCGAGCGGCTGGGGATGGTGACAGTGCCTGTATCAGGAGGAAACACAGACAGACAAGTGACATTAATTGAAGATTTTCGTCCTGAAGTCATTTGCGGTACTCCTTCTTATGTATTAAACATTGCGGAACGCATGCGCGAGCTTGGGAAAGATCCGCGGCAAACATCATTAAAATATGGCGTTTTCGGGGCGGAGCCTTGGTCCGAGGAAATGCGAAGAACGCTTGAAGAAGCTTTTGCGATTAAAGCTTGTGATATTTATGGATTAAGTGAAGTGATTGGACCTGGCGTAGCAATGGAATGTCATGAAGCACAGGATGGATTGCATATTGCGGATGATCATTTCTACGTGGAAGTCATAAATCCAAAAACGCTTGAGCCAGTCGCGGATGGAGAAGAAGGAGAGCTTGTATTTACAAGTCTTACAAAAGAAGCGTTCCCTGTGCTTCGCTACCGTACCGGTGACATCGCTTCCATTACAAGAGAACGGTGTAAATGCGGTAGAACAACGACAAGAATGTCGCGCGTCAAAGGGCGTGTCGATGATATGCTAATTATTCGCGGAGTGAATGTATTCCCATCCGAAATTGAACATTATTTGCTTACCGTTCCTGAATTAGCTCCGTATTATCAAATTCATCTTGACCGCAAAGGAACACTCGATGTTGTTGAATTGCACGTGGAGGTCAATGAGGAGTTTATTGGAGAAATCAGCGGGGACATTAAGCATGAACGCGTGATGCTGTTGAAAAAACACATTCAGCATTTGTTGAAAAACTACTGTCTTGTATCGATGAACGTAGAGATCCATACGCCAAAAACACTTCCTCGTTCGGAAGGAAAGGCGATTCGGATCATTGATCGCCGCAAAGAAAAGGCGAAAATATGAAAAATACTCAATTATAACAATTTTCATTATTGAAATATTTATAACGTTATTTTATAATTACGTTAAAATAACGTTATATAATTAGGAGGGTCATATCAATGACTGTCATTACATCGTTTGAACGCTTGTCAGAAGAAGAGAAGCATCAGCGATTTATGGAACGAATTGAAGCTGGTGAAAAGATTGAAGCAGATGATTGGATGCCGCAAGAATACCGTCTAACATTGATTAAATTAATCTCTATGCATGGAATTAGCGAAATCATGGGCGCGCTCCCTGAAAAAGAATGGGTTCCAAAGGCTCCGTCTTTGCGAAGAAAGCTTGGTATTATGGCGAAAGTGCAAGATGAAATGGGACACGGTCAGCTTTTGCTTCGTGTTGCAGAGGATTTAATGGCGCCTCTTGGAAAAACACGTGAAGAAATTATGCAAGATTTATTTAAAGGAGATTTAAAGTTTCATAATGTGTTTCATATGCCTGCGCCAACATGGGGAGACGCTGGCTTAATTGGCTGGCTTGTCGATGGAGCTGCGATTATTACACAAACGAATATGCTTGATGCATCTTACGGTCCATATGCACGCGCTTTAAAACGGATTTGTGCCGAAGAGGTATTCCATGCTCAGCATGGAGAATCGATTATTTTAGCGCTTGCAGAAGGGACGGAAGAGCAAAAGGAAATGATTCAAGGCGCGCTAAATCGCTGGTGGGATGCACTGCTTATGTTCTTTGGACCTGACAATGCATCGACAACAGGGACATCGAAGCAAGATATCACCATTAAATATCGCATCCGCACAAAAACGAATGAGCAGCTGCGCCAAGACTTCTTTACGAAATATGTACCACGCATTTTATCGCTTGGACTTAAGCTTCCAGATGACACGATGCACTATGATGAGACGCAAGGAAAATGGGTGTATCGTCAGCCGGATTGGAGCCAATTTAAAGAAATCATTCGCAATAATGGACCGAAATCCAAAGAGCGTCTTCGCCTCCGAGAATTGTCATATCGGAACAACGCTTGGGTTCGCGAAGCGTTAAGCTGTTCATCAGCCGTGTAATGGGGGGATCGTTATGAATCATAACGGAAAAGGCTTTTATCAAGTATTTGAGGTTTTTAGCAGAAAAAACGATACAGCGCCGCTGCAGCATCAATTTAGCCTGCTGGCACCAAATCATGAAATCGCGCTAGTAATGGCTCAAGAAAATTTTATGCGTCGTGAACCTGTCTCTGATATTTGGGTTGTAAAACGTTCTGACATTCGTCAGATGACAGAGGAAGAAAAAGAAGCGCTAAAACGTCTGGATAATAAGGATTACCGTACGACAAAAGGATATGGATATTTGAAAAAGAAATGGCGGCAATATGAACAGCAAATGTTGGATGAGAAAGAAATTCTGTCATGGAAGGGCGAGATTCAGCGATGAAAATCACGAAACCGGAAGAATTGAAGCAATACCCTGAATATCAAGAAGCGCTTGTGGAGCTATTATTTCAGCTGGCTGATGATGATTTTATTTTGGCGTATCGTGGTTCTGAATGGCTGGGGCTTGCCCCTCATATTGAAGAAGATGTCGCGTTTTCGTCGATCAGCCAAGATACGATGGGGCATGCAGCGATGTATTATCAGTTGCTTGAAGAGATCGGCATGGGCCGCGCTGATGATCTAGCGCATGGGCGTGAAGCATCGGAAAGACGCAATGCGATTTTACTGGAGGAAGTGAACGGACCGGGGCATTATTTACAGGAGCCTCGTTATGACTGGGCGTTTACCGTTGTAAGAAATTACTTCTACGCACAAGCGAAGAAGGTCCGCATTGATTCATTGAAAAACTGTTCCTATGAGCCGCTAGCGCAGGTGGCGATCAAGATCAATATGGAGCTTTACTATCATTTGATGCACTGGAAAACATGGTTTGTTCAGCTTGTCAATGCACAGGGCGAAGCACGCGAACGGATGATTCAAGCGATTGAGAAAGTGATGGACGATTTTGGTGGTGTCTTGTCCCTAGGGAATAAAGGAAGCAAGATGGTCGAATTCGGTTTGATTGACAGCGAGGAAGTGCTAACAGAGCGGTGGATTCAAGCGATGAAACCCGTATTTGAACAAGCCAATCTGACAATGCCAAACGCATTTCAGATGAAGCGCGGAAATGGCCGCAACGGCGAACATACACCAGATTTGGAATCGGCAATCGCCACTTTGTCTGAAGTATACCGAATGGATCCTCTTGCCGCTTGGTAATTCATCGATCACTACTACCAAAAACAAGGGAGGTGCTAATAGGATGATCGAGAAAATCAAAACGGCGTTGGATGCGGTTAAAGATCCTGAAATTGATTCCGTCAGCGTTTTGGATTTAGGGATGGTAGAAAAGGTCCAGTTTACAAACGGGGAAGTGGTTGTTCAATTGCTGCCGACCTTTATTGGCTGTCCGGCGCTTGATATTATTCGACAGCGTGTCGAACAAGTTCTTTCCAGTTTAGAAGGAATCAAGCGCGTAACCGTTGAATTTATTAACCATCCGCCATGGACATCGGAACGGATTACAGAAGAGGGTCGTGAAAAATTGAAGGAGTTTGGAATTGCTCCGCCGCCGAAACAAATGGGTCCCAACGGCGAATGGCAAATTGAGTGTCCATATTGCACCTCCACTTATACAATGATGGAAAATGTCTTTGGTCCGACCGCCTGCCGCAGCATTTTTTATTGTAAACAATGCAAGAACCCATTTGAAGCGCTAAAACCAATTTCGATATGGATGTAAAAAACGAAAAAAGGAGAAGAGACAAATGGTAAAAATGATCGCACTTTATAAGCAACCAAAGGATAAAAATGCGTTTGATGAGCATTATTTTGGAACACACGCACCGATTACAGCGAAAATCCCAGGGCTGCGCAAAATGGAGGTAACCAAAATTGTCGGCACGCCAATGGGGGGAGAAAGCGAATATTATTTACTATGCGAAATGTATTACGACAGTCATGAAGCGTTAAAAGAAGCGATGAGAACAAGTGAAGCAAAAGCGTCCGCAAAGGATTTGATGTCATTTGCCGGCGAGCTTGTGACAATGATGATTGGCGAGGAAGTCGGAAATGAGTAAATACGCGCATATTCAAACGTATATCGAGGGCTCGATTGCTGTGATTGAATTGAATCGTCCTCATGTACTGAATGCGCTAAACCGTCAAATGGTGACGGAAATTGTAAAGGCAATGGAAGAGTATGACCGTCATGATGATGTGCGGGTCATGGTCTTAACGGGAAAAGGGCGCGCATTTGCTGCTGGAGCTGATATTGATGAAATGGCGGACGACGATTCGATTACCTTAGAAATGCTGAATCAATTCGCAGAGTGGGATCGTTTAGCATGGATAAAAAAACCGATGATTGCCGCTGTACATGGCTTTGCATTAGGAGGAGGGTTTGAATTAGCGCTGAGCTGCGATCTCCTGCTGGCTTCAGAGACAGCTGAATTCGGGTTTCCTGAAGTCAATATTGGCGTGATGCCCGGAGCTGGCGGCACGCAGCGTCTGACAAAATTAATCGGTAAAACAAAAGCGCTCGAATGGCTTTGGACAGGGGAAAGGATGTCAGCAAAAACAGCCTACGAGCTTGGAATTGTCAATCGCGTTGTGGCACCAGAGCTGCTTTTGGAAGAAACGATCAAGCTAGCCAAAAAAATTGCTCAACAGCCTCCTTTGTCGGTTCGTTTCATTAAAGAAGCCGTTCATAAAGCGGTCGATTATTCCTTATATGAAGGAATGCAGTTTGAGCGGAAAAACTTTTATCTTCTTTTCTCATCAGAAGATCAAAAAGAAGGCATGCAAGCATTTATGGAAAAACGCAAGCCGAATTTTAAAGGAAAGTAAGGAGGGCTGTTCGTTGTACGAAACGATTCGTTATGAAGTCCGCGAGCATGTGGCGTGGCTGATCCTTCAGCGGCCGGATAAGCTAAATGCATTTACGGAGCAAATGAATAAAGAGATTGTCTCAGCGCTTAAGCAGGCCGCTGGTGACGAAATGGTTCGCAGTGTTGTCATCACTGGTGAAGGAAGAGCCTTCTGCTCAGGCGAAGACCTCGCTGGCGTCACGGAAGAATTGGATCACGGAGAGGTTTTGCGGACGCGCTATGCGCCAATGATGAAAGCGCTTCATCATTTTGAAAAACCCGTTATTGCCGCTGTTAATGGCGTGGCAGCGGGGGCGGGAATGAGCTTAGCATTGGCTTGCGATTTCCGGCTCGCTTCCGAAAAAGCAAGCTTTATTGAAGCGTTTATTCATGTTGGCTTGGTTCCTGATGCCGGAAACCTTTACTATTTACCGCGGTTAATTGGCCACGCCAAAACACTTGAGCTTGCTGTTTTAGGAGAAAAAGTAAGCGCACAAACAGCCTATGAGCTTGGGCTCGTGACAGCTGTGATTCCTGAATCAGAATGGGAAACCGAAGTGCAACGATTTGCGGCAAAGCTCGCGCAAATGCCGACAAAAGCGATTGGATTGATCAAACGTCTTTTGCGCGAAAGCGGGAGCGGTTCATTTGCGGAATATTTGGAAAAAGAAGCGTATGGTCAGAGAATTGCTGGATTGACAGAAGATCATCGCGAAGGAGTACGCGCATTTTTCGAAAAGCGTCCGGCAGTATTCAAAGGAAAATAAGGAAAAAGGGAGCGTGTATGATATGTCAACAGTAAAAGAACAAAAAATGGAAAAACTTGAAATGAAGCGTGAGAAATATCATCTCATTATTAATGGTGAGCGTGTGGAAGGTTCTTCAGGGGAAACGTTTACAACCTATAATCCAGCAACAGGCGAACCGGTGGCGCAAGTAGCCAAAGGAACAAAGGAAGATGCAGAACGGGCGATTCAAGCGGCGCGTCAAGCATTCGACTATGGGAAATGGCGTCATTTTACAGTGAATAAACGGGCGCGTATCCTTAACAAGATCGCTTCTATCATGCGCTCTCGCTTTAATGAGCTAGTGGAGTTGGAGATTTTAGATACGGGGAAATCGCTTTCTGCTGCCCAAGGACAAGTCATGCAGGCGATCGAAGATTTTGAGTTTTATGCAAGTGCAATTGTCGGCCATCGTGGAACGGTCAACAACATGCCAGGAGCATTTCATAACTTTACAGAAAAAGAACCAGTCGGTGTATGTGCACAAATTATTCCGTGGAATTATCCGTTGATGATGGCAGCGTGGAAAATTGCTCCGGCTATTGCTGTCGGCTGCTCTGTCGTTGTCAAGCCAGCTTCATTAACACCATTAACATGCATTGTGCTTGCGGAGATTTGCCATGAGGCAGGGGTGCCGGAAGGTGTTGTCAACGTTGTAACAGGTTCGGGCTCCGAAGTGGGCAATTATTTAGTGGAGCATCCGCTTGTCGATAAAGTAGCCTTTACCGGTTCCACCCCAGTTGGCAAAGATATTATGGAGAAAGCATCGAAGACGCTAAAACGCGTTACATTGGAGCTTGGTGGAAAATCGCCGAACATCATTTTTGAGGATGCGGATCTTGATGCGGCTGTGGACGGGGCTTTATTCGGTATCTTCTACAATACGGGACAATCATGCGAAGCGCGTTCTCGTTTATATGTACATGAAAGCATTTATGAGCAATTTATGGAAAAATTTGTGGAGAAAACAAAGAAATTAAAGCTTGGCAACCCATTTGACCAAGGGACACATGTCGGAGCGATCATTAGCCGTGAACAATTAGAAGTCATTGACGGATATGTTCGTTCGGCACTTGAAGAAGGGGCAACGGTTGTGACAGGGGGGAAAGAAGCAAAGGTTGAAGGATTTGAAAACGGTTACTGGTATGAGCCGACTATTATTACAAATGTCAATCACAGCATGAAAGTAGTCAAAGAAGAAATTTTCGGACCAGTGGTTGTTGTGATGAAGTTTAGTGATGAAAAAGAGGTTGTCAAGCTGGCAAACGATAGCGAATACGGATTAGGTTCAGCGATTTGGACAAAAGACCATGGCCGAGCGATCCGGGTGGCGAAGCAAATTCAAGCCGGCATCGTCATGATCAATAGTCCATTCTCCGCATTCCCAGGAACGCCGTTTGGCGGTTATAAACAATCTGGCTTCGGACGCGAGCTTTGCATTGAAACGCTTGACTTATATACAGAGACAAAAAGCATCTTGTCATACTACGGAAGCCGTCCGCTCAATCCTTTCGGTTTGTAATGCGCAAATTCGAGCACTTCCATCTGCGGATGGGTGCTCGTTTTCACTTCTATATATAAATACATGAATAATAAGGAGAGGATTGCTATGGTTCGCCGTATTGTCGTCGTCGGCTCAGGAGTGATGGGAAGGGGCATTGCTTATGTCAGCGCAGCTGGCGGCTTTGTCACCATGTTGGTTGATATAAAAGAAGAGCAGCTGCAAAGTGCGAAAAAAGAAATCGATGCGATTTTTGACAAAGCGGTATCGTTAAATAAGATATCGGAAGCCGCTAAACTTGAAGCGCAAGCTCGTTTGTCGTATTCAACAAATTTAGCGGAGGCTGTTCAAACGGCCGATCTAGTGATTGAAGCGGTACCGGAAAAATTAGAGATTAAAAAACAAATTTTCGAAACCATCGATGCGCATGCGCCACAAGCATGTTATTTTGCCACAAATACATCGACGATGAGCCCGACAGAGATTGCTTCGTTTACAAAACGTCCGGAAAAGGTAATCGCCATGCACTTTTTCAATCCGGTCCATAAAATGAAGCTTGTTGAGATTATTCGCGGATTGGAAACAAGCGATGAAACGGCCGAAGTCATTCAGCAAGTGGCTGAACAAATGGGAAAAGAAACGGTGGTTGTGAATGAGTTTCCGGGCTTTGTGACAAGCCGAATTAGCGCATTGGTGGGCAATGAAGCATTTTACATGCTGCAAGAAGGTGTCGGCACACCGGACCAAATTGATAAAGCGATTAAGCTTGGTCTTAACTATCCAATGGGACCATTTGAATTGGCTGATCTAGTAGGCTTAGATACTCGGTTAAACAATTTAAAATACTTGCATGAAAAGCTAGGAGAAAAATACCGTCCGGCGCCGTTACTGGAGCAATACGTTAAGGCAGGACGACTTGGGAGAAAAACAGGAAAAGGAGTTTACGACTATACGAACAAGGAGTAGGAAGGAGAAGAAGCGATGCGAGAAGTCGTCATTGTTGATGCGGTCCGGACGCCGATTGGAAGATATAAAGGAGCGTTAAAGGAAGTTCGTCCGGACGATTTAGGGGCCATTGTGATTCGAGCATTAGTCGAACGCAATCCGGGGCTTCCAGTCGAGGAAATCGAAGAAGTCGTGCTTGGAAATGCCAATCAGGCAGGGGAGGACAATCGGAATGTTGCGCGCATGTCGGCGCTATTAGCTGGATTGCCAATTGAAGTAGCAGGCACAACGGTCAATCGCTTGTGCGGCTCTGGTTTGGATGCTGTCAATTATGCTGCCCGGGCGATTATGGTTGGTGAAGCTGATATAGTGATCGCCGGAGGAACAGAAAGTATGACGCGCGCGCCGTTTGTTATGGCAAAGCCCGATCAAGATTTTCCGCGCGGCAATTTAGAAATGTTCGATACCACGATCGGCTGGCGCTTTATTAATCCGAAACTGCATGAAATGTACGGTACAGACAGCATGCCGCAAACGGCAGAAAATGTCGCAAAGCGGTATGGGATTTCTCGTGAAGCGCAAGATGAGTTTGCCTATGAAAGCCAAATGAAGGCCAAAAAAGCGATGGAAGCGCACCGTTTTGCCGACGAGCTTGTTCCCGTTGTGTATCGCGATCGAAAGGGAGCAGAGATCGTTGTAGATAAAGATGAGCATCCGCGTCCCGATACAACAATGGAAAAGCTAGCAAAATTGCGTCCGCTTTTTGAAAATGGGACAGTCACCGCAGGGAATGCTTCTGGTGTTAATGACGGAGCAGCCGCCTTATTGCTCATGAGTGCAGAAAAAGCCCAAAAGCTAGGCATGAAGCCGCTTGTGAAATATACGGTTTCTGCGGTCGCCGGCTTAGAACCGGCCGTGATGGGGCTCGGTCCGATTTATGCGACGAGAAAAGCGTTGCAGCGAGCCGGTTTAACGGTGAACGATATCGGTTTAGTTGAACTTAACGAAGCGTTTGCTTCCCAGTCATTAGAGTGCATCAAACAGCTTGAACTGAATAAAGACATTGTTAATGTCAATGGTGGAGCGATTGCGTTTGGTCATCCGCTTGGAGCTAGTGGTGCCCGCATTTTAACAACCTTAATTTATGAGATGAAAAAAAGAAAGGTCCGATACGGTCTGGCAACCATGTGTATTGGCGTGGGACAAGGAATCGCTACCATTGTTGAAAACCTGGATGTCTAGTAAAAGGAGGAAGAGCCGTGGCGAATATTTTATTAGAAAAACGTGATTATATCGGATTTGTCACGATTCATCGCCCGGAAGTCATGAACTGTTTTGACTATGCGACACTGGTGCAACTGGGCGAGGTAGTCGATCAAATTTATTTTGATCGTGACATCCGGGTGGTGATTTTTACGGGAGCAGGCGATAAAGCTTTTAGTGCAGGAGCGGATTTAAAAGAGCGCAAAACGCTGTCAGAGACAGAGGTGCGCCGCAATGTCAAGAAAATTCGCGATGTGTTTGATGCGGTGGCCCATTTGCCCCAGCCGACGATTGCAGCGGTAAACGGCTATGCTTTTGGCGGTGGATTTGAACTAATGCTTTCATGCGATTTTCGAATTGCAGTGAAGGAAGCGGTGATGGGGCTTACCGAGGTAAGCTGGGCGATTATTCCGGGAGCCGGCGGAACCCAGCGTTTACCGCGGTTGATTGGCGAGGCAAAAGCAAAAGAGTTGATTCTCACTGCTCGCAAAATAACAGCTGACGAAGCGTATGCATATGGTCTTTTAACAAAAGTAGTGGAAAAAGGAGAGTTGCTGCCAAGCTGCGAGGCGCTAGCGCATGAAATGCTGCAAAATGGTCCCATTGCATTGCGGCAAGCGAAATTCGCCATCCAGCAAGGGATGAACGTCGACTTGCAAACAGGGCTGTCAATTGAGGCGAAGGCGTATGAGCAGACGATTCCGACTAAGGATCGTCTTGAGGCATTAGCAGCATTTAGTGAAAAACGCAAGCCCCATTTTACTGGTGAATAAGAAAAAAACAAACGGGAGCTCCATCACATGAGGCTCCCGTTTTATCATCAGATGCTTTTTATGCTATTCGTATTGTAAATGTTATAAAAATTTGCTAAAATACTGAACCATGAAAGTGTCGGAAGGGAACCCCTTGCTAAATAGGAAATAAGCGAAAACGGTAGGGACAAAGGGTGTCAAATATGAGCATAAATACACGATCAATGATTTTTACGATTTATGGAGACTATATTCGCCATTATGGCAACCAAATTTGGATTGGTAGCCTGATTCGGCTGCTAAAAGAGTTCGGCCATAACGACCAGGCAGTGCGTGCGGCGATTTCTCGCATGAGTAAACAAGGATGGGTGCAAGCAGAAAAAAAAGGGAACAAGAGCTATTATTCGCTGACACCGCGCGGCATAAAACGGATGGAGGAGGCAGCGAAGCGGATTTACAAAATCCGTCCAGAAAAATGGGATGGAAAGTGGCGCATTTTTGTTTACACGATTCCTGAGGAAAAGCGCTCCCTGCGGGATGAACTGCGAAAAGAGTTGGTATGGAGCGGATTTGGAACGATTTCCAACAGCTGCTGGATCTCTCCGAACCATTTAGAGAAACAAGTATATGATCTCATTGATAAATATCAAATTGAGCCGTATGTCGACTTTTTTATTTCCGAATATGACGGTCCGCACACGAATGCACGGCTTGTTGAAAAATGTTGGGATTTAGAAGCGATCAACCAGAAATACGAAGAATTTATTTCGGTGTACAGTCAAAAATACATCATTGATAAAAATAAAATTCAACGGGGCGAAATGACAGATGCGGAATGCTTCGTAGAGCGGACGAAACTCGTTCACGAGTATCGGAAGTTTTTATTCATTGATCCGGGGCTGCCAGAAGAGCTATTGCCGAAAGAATGGATGGGCAGTCATGCGGCTTCGCTGTTTAGTGAATACTATAAAGAGCTGGCTAAGCCGGCAAGCCGCTTTTTTGAAGAAGTGTTCACAAATGGAAATGAATTAATAAAAAAAGATACACAATACGATGTCTATACTCATGAGCTGATGATGGAATAATCTATTGGGCCCAAGCCGCAGGTTTGTCTTGGAGCGTCGATGTTCAGAAGATGATTTGGGGTCCGGTCTTATGAGAATTATCCATAGAAAAAGCACGAAAATGACCTTGTGTCTCAGGCGTGTACGATGCCATTTGCCTTGCTTGTTCACACTCGCGTCTCCGTTTGGCTGCGTCCCTTGGTCTGCCAAGCGCTTTCAGGACAGCCCGCGACGGAAACGATGGAAAGGAATGGGGAAAATAATAATAGACAAAGTCAAAATGGACTTTGTCTACCATATGAGGCACAAGGATGATCTTGTGCTTTTTTTATTATAGCTGCACCTATTAACGGGAGTGATTTAGCAGTTCGCGATATTCTTTTCCTTTTTGTACATATGTGTCAATGGACAACTGAATAAGCTCTAAATCTTTTTCATTAATTTCGCGGACGATCTTACCAGGCGAGCCGACCACAAGTGACCGTGGCGGAATTTTTTTGCCCGGTGGAATAAGCGTATTGGCGCCAATAATGCATTCTTCGCCAATTTCTGCTCCATCTAAAATGGTTGAGCCCATGCCGATGATGGAGCGTCTTCGAATCGTGCATCCATGTAAAATGACATTATGACCAACGGTTACTTCATCTTCAATGACAAGCGGAAATTCGGCATATAAGTGGCATGTGGAATTATCTTGAATGCTGCACCGCTCTCCAATTGTAATCGGCGCTTCATCCCCGCGAAGCACCGCATTAAACCAAATAGTCGATTCTTTGCCGATTTTCACATCGCCAATAATATGGGCTCCGGGAGCAATAAAGACGGTTTGGTCAACATCTGGGGTTTTTCCGTTATATGAATAAAGCATTTTCAATCTCTCCTCAAATGTGATAAGGTTATGATAAGTATAACATATTTTTAACGGGGAGAGAATTTCATGAATGATATTTGTCGTTTTTTTCATATTCGTTATCCCATTATTCAAGGGGGGATGGGGAATATTAGCAATGCTCAGCTGACAAGCGCGGTTTCCGAGGCGGGGGGCCTTGGAACGATTGGTGTGGGAACGATGACACCTGATGAGGTGGAGAATATTCTTGTGGAAACACGCCAGAGAACCAATCGTCCTTTTTCTGTTAATATTCCCATTCAAGTAACTCCGTATATAGAGGAAATGCTCTCGTTAGTGTTTAAGCACAAGATTCCGGTGGTTTCATTATCAGCGGGAAATCCCGCCCCTATTATTCCGATGCTGAAGGAACGGGGAGTGAAGGTGATCGTGGTGACAGCATCGGTAAGACAAGCGCAAAAGGCTGAGGCTGCTGGTGCAGACGCGCTGGTTGCGGAAGGATATGAAGCAGCGGGAATTAATTCGCATCTCGAATTGACGACCATGACTTTAATCCCGCAAATTGCCCGAGCGGTTCGTGTGCCGGTGATTGCAGCAGGAGGCATTGGCGATGGGAAGGGGTTGCTCGCTGCTTTGGCTCTCGGAGCAAAAGGGGTGCAACTGGGGACCAGATTGATAGCGACCAAAGATGCTCCTTTCCATGAAGATTATAAGCAGCTTGTAATAAAGGCTGGAGAAAATGAAACTGTTATCGTTGGTCGTACAGTCGGCAGAGTGCGGAGAATTATGCGCACAGCCTATGCGGAAAAGTTGCTTGACTATGAAAAGTCAGGAGTTACTCTTGAAGAATTTAACCGTTACACATCAGAGGACTATCACCGCCGTGGAGCTCTTTCTGGTGATTTTGTCGAAGGCTTTGTGAACGCTGGTCAAATTTCTGGATTTATTCAAGATATACCGACTGTACAGGAGCTGTTTGACCAAATGATGAGTGAAGCGAAACAACAATGGAATGAGCTTCGCGAAATGTTTTTAGAACAATAATTTTTATATAGAAAATATAAAAGCGCCTCCATGATGAGGGGCTTTTTTTGTAATGATTCAATTTTTGAGAAAATTATTGACTTTTGATTTTATCGGTTGATAATATTTAATTATCATAACGTTATTTTAACGTTAATAAATATTTTTATGATGTTAATTGTGTAAACGTTTACAATTTAAACGCTTTACATCGCTAAAATATCTTGATAAAACCTAATTTAAAAATGTTTTGATCTAATAGTCTAGCATATTGAAAATGTTATTTTTTTATTACGTTTATAAAACGTCTTATATTATTCTCGTATTATTAAGAGGGGTGGAGAAATGAAACGAGGGATGAAAGTTGGAGATACAGCTGTTGTGGAGGCGGTTGTCACTCCTGATATGTTTGCGCAATTTGAAGGCCATGTCGTTCATCCGGTTTATTCGACGGTTTCGATGGTGTATCACATGGAATGGGCATCGCGAAAAATTATATTGCCGTATCTTGAAGATCATGAGGAAGGAATGGGGGCAGCTGTTTTTGTTAAGCATGTGGCCCCAACTCTGGAAGGATCGACGGTAACCGTTACGGCCACGGTAACGGAGCTTCGCGATCATGTTGTGATGACGAAGGTGGAAGCGAAAAATGGCGAAAGATTGATTGGTGTGGGCGAGGTCAAGCAAGTCATTTTGCCAAAGGAAAAAATTAAGGAGATGCTTCAAGCGACACTACATTCATAGGAGGAAGAGGGAATGAATGCGGTTACAAATGAATGGAAATCCATTGATTTATTTACACAAATGAAGGAGCATGAGCAAGTCATTTTTTGCAATGATGAACAAACAGGCTTGAAAGCGATTATTGCCATTCATAATACGACGTTAGGGCCGGCTCTCGGTGGCTGTCGTATGCAGCCGTACCCTACTGTTGATGCAGCGCTTTTTGATGTACTTCGCCTTTCAAAAGGAATGACGTATAAATGCATTGCGGCCGATGTCGATTTTGGTGGAGGAAAGGCGGTTATCATTGGTGATCCGAATAAAGATAAAACACCGGAATTGTTTCGAGCGCTGGGCCAGTTTGTTGAATCGTTAAACGGCCGTTTCTATACAGGAACAGATATGGGGACAACTCCAGAAGATTTCGTACATGCGATGAAGGAAACGGACTGTATCGTCGGTGTGCCGCAAGAGTATGGCGGAAGCGGTGACTCCTCCGTTCCGACAGCGTTGGGTGTGATTTACGGCCTGCAAGCGACGAACAAAGCGTTATGGGGAAGCGACGACCTCCAAGGCAAAACGTATGCGATTCAAGGGCTTGGCAAGGTTGGTTATAAGGTGGCAGAGCAGCTGTTAGAAAAAGGTGCCAACCTTTATGTTTGCGACATTAACCAAGCGGCTGTTGATTCGATTGTTTCCTATGCGAAAGAAATCGGCGGCTCGGTAAAAGTGGTACAAGGTGACGAAATATACCGAACCGATGCAGATGTGTTTGTGCCATGTGCTTTTGGAAATGTTGTCAACGACGACACCATTGATGCATTTAAAGTAAGAGCCATTGTCGGTTCTGCCAATAACCAATTGCTTGATGTACGGCATGGTCAGATGCTGCAAGAAAGAGGCATTTTATACGCGCCGGATTATATTGTCAATGCAGGTGGCCTCATTCAAGTATCGGATGAATTATACGGCCCAAATAAAGAACGCGTGCTGCAAAAGACGAAAGCCATTTATTCGACGCTTCTTGATATTTATACACAAGCGGAAAATGAACAACTTACAACGATCGAAGCTGCGAACCGCTTCTGTGAAAAGCGGCTGGAAATGCGAAGCAGAAGAAATAATTTCTTCTCTCATAAAAAGCGTCCGAAATGGGATATTCGTCTGTAAATAATGAAGAAAAGAGGGTGATGGGATGGAACAGCAATTTCCAATGATTCAAGTGATGAATAACGATGGGGAACTTGTAATGACAGAATACCGTGAACAAATCACAAAAGAATTGGCCATGACCTTTTACCGCCATTTAATGCGCACAAGAACGTTCGACCGAAAATGTGTCAGCCTTCAGCGGCAAGGACGAATCGGAACGTATGCGCCGTATGAAGGACAAGAGGCAGCGCAAGTCGGCAGTGCGCTCGCGCTAAAGGATGATGATTGGTTGTTTCCGACCTATCGCGATCATGGGGCAACGATGACGTTTGGCCATTCGTTAACCCGCATTTTGCTGTATTGGAGAGGCCGAAACGAAGGGTGCGTTCCGCCAAACGGCAAGAAAATCTTCCCGCCAAGCGTGCCGATTGCGACGCAATTGCCGCATGCGGCGGGTGCAGCGTATGCAGAAAAAAGAAAAGGAACAAAAAATGCGGCCATCGTTTATTTTGGAGACGGAGCGACATCGGAAGGAGATTTCCATGAAGGTTTAAATATTGCCAGCGTCTTTCAAGCGCCAGTTGTCTTCTTCAATCAAAATAATCAATATGCGATTTCTGTGCCGATAACAAAACAAATGAATTCGCAAACGATCGCGCAAAAAGCATTAGCATACGATATTCCGGGTGTTCGCGTCGACGGAAATGATGTGTTCGCGGTATATTTTGAAACACAGAAAGCGCTTGAACGGGCAAGAAATGGTGAAGGACCAACGCTCATTGAAGCAATCACATGGAGATATGGGGCGCATACAACAGCGGATGATCCGACAAAATACCGCAATCAAGATGAAAGCAAAAAGCGTCGCGAGCTGGCTGATCCAATCCAGCGTCTTGAGCGATTCATGAAACGAGAAGGCTTTTGGGATGAAACGTGGGCACAATCGGTTCAAGAAGAAGTGGGCCGGGAAGTCGAGCGAGCAATAACAGAAATGGAAAACTACCCAGAAGCCAAATCGGACGATATGTTTGATTACGTATTCGCTCAGCCAACGTGGACGATTGAACAACAAAAGAATGAATATAATGCATGGAAACGGGGGAGTATCCGATGACAATGGCGGTTAAAACAAATACGTTGACGCTTGTTCAGGCAGTGACAGATGCGATGCGGACCATGTTGCGTGAACGGGATGATGTCCTTGTGCTTGGAGAAGATGTCGGCAAAAACGGCGGAGTATTCCGCGCCACTGACGGGCTGCAAGCGGAATTTGGAGAAGATCGGGTGATCGACACACCATTAAGTGAAGCGGGATTTACGGGCGCGGCCATCGGCATGGCGGTTAACGGATTCCGACCGATTGTTGAAATTCAATTTTTAGGATTTATTTATCCAGCCTATGAACAAATTATGACACATGCATCTCGAATCCGTTCGCGGACAATGGGACATTTTACGGTGCCAATAGTCATTCGTGCGCCGTATGGGGCGGGAGTGCGCGCACCCGAAATCCACTGTGATAGCACCGAAGCCCTATTTACCCATATGCCGGGAATCAAAGTCGTTTGCCCATCGACTCCGTATGATGCAAAAGGGTTGCTGATCGCGGCTATCGAGGATCCGGATCCCATTTTATTTTTAGAACCGATGAGATGCTATCGTTCATCTCGCGAGGAAGTACCAGAAGGAAAATATACGATTGAGATTGGCAAAGGAAAAAAGTTGCGTGAAGGGGACGATGTGACGGTTATCGCTTGGGGAGCGATGGTGCCGGTAGCCATGAAAGCAGCGGAGGAAGCGGCGAAAAAAGGTATTCAAGCCGATGTCATTGATTTACGCACCCTTTATCCGCTTGATCGGGATCTCATCGCCGAATCAGTACAAAAAACAGGGCGCACGGTCATCGTTCAGGAAGCGCACGCGACAGGCGGAGTGGCCAACGATATCGTCTCAATTATCAACGATACATCATTCTTATATCAAAAAGCGCCCGTTGAGCGAGTGACGGGTTTTGATGTCCCTGTGCCGTTTTTTGCGCTTGAGGATTACTATTTGCCGACACCAGAACGGGTATTGCACGCAATTGAGAAAGCAGTGAAGTTTTAGTTGGAGGGGGTATAGGAAATGTTGGAAGTCAAGCTTCACGATATTGGTGAAGGAATGACCGAAGCGGTTGTCATCCATTATTTTGTCAAAAAAGGCGATGATGTAAAAGCCGATCAGCCGCTTGTCGAGGTGCAAACGGATAAAATGGTGGCCGAAATTCCTTCGCCAGCGGCGGGGACCGTCCTTGACATTTTCGTTCCAGAAGGTCAAACAATCGCGGTCGGAACGACATTGTTGTCTTTACAGACGGAAGCGGTTGGACATGAGCAAGCGAAGGAGCAGGCCGCTGTGACGGTCGAAGCGGAAGTCGAAATTGAAAGCGAACCAGTCATAGGCGAGCCTGCCAGAACAAATGAAAGCAAAACAAAACCACAACGAATTCTTGCTTCGCCATACACAAGAAAAATCGCGCGTGAGCATGGCATAGATTTATCTCTTATTCAAGGAACAGGACCAGCAGGACGCATTACTGATGAAGATGTGTATCGCTATCTTCAAGGGCAACAAGCACCAACACAACAAGAACAAGCAACACAGCTAGTTGCTCCAGCGGCCGAACGCGAGCCTGCGTCTGTTACGGTGACAAAAGAAGAAACGAAAGAGGAAATGATCATTCCGTTCCGTGGCCGCCGCAAGCAAATCGCGAAAAAAATGACGCAATCGCTCTTTACCATTCCGCATTGCACGCATTTTGAAGAAATCGATGTAACGGAGCTTATTGCGTTGCGCGAGGAATTAAAGGAACATAATGTGAACATTTCGGCAACAGCGTTTTTCATTAAAGCGCTCTCGTTGACGCTGAAACAGTTCCCGATTTTCAATGCAAAGCTTGATGAGGAAAACGAATGCATCCGCCTTGAGAAAGAACATCACTTTGGCATTGCGGTTGACACAGAAGAAGGATTGATTGTTCCGGTCATTAAAAATATCGAAAAGAAATCGTTGCGCCAAATTCATGAAGAAGCGAAAGCGTTGACAAAGAAGGCGATGGAAAATCAATTGTCATTAGCTGAAATGACAGGCGGAACGTTTACGATCAGCAATGTCGGCCCGCTTGGAGGAAGCATTGGGGCAACGCCAATCATTAACTATCCGGAAGTGGCGCTTGTCGCGTTCCATAAAACGAAAAAACGCCCTGTCGTACTGGAAAATGATGAAATTGCTGTGCGCTCGATGATGAATCTTTCGATGTCGTTCGACCATCGCGTTGCCGACGGAGCGACAGCGGTCGCATTTACGAATTATTTTGCCAAACGAATCGAAAATCCGAAATTGATGTTGATGGAGTTGATCTAAATGGTCGTAGGAGAGCTTGCTCACGAACGTGATGTCGTTATCATCGGCGCGGGTCCCGGGGGATATCATGCGGCGATTCGCGCCGCACAGCTTGGACTCACCGTCACATTAGTCGAAAAAGAGGAGCTTGGTGGCGTTTGTCTAAATAAAGGATGTATTCCATCGAAAGTGTTTGCTCACGCGGCGCAAAGCATGACCAGCGTTCAGCACATGAATGACATGGGGATCGAATGGGCTCATGTGGCTTTCCATCCTGGAAAGCTTCAACAATATAAAACAAAAGTGATGAGTCAGTTGCGTCAAGGTGTGGAGGCGCTCTGCAAAGCAAACAAAATTGAAGTCATGAAAGGAACGGCTTTCTTTTTAGCGGAGAATCGGATCGGGGTGGAAAAGGGGGATGCGTTTGATGTGTACCGATTCCGATATGCGATGATCGCCACTGGCGCTTCGCTCGTTTCGCCAGCTTCGATCCATGTGGACCACAAGCGTGTGTTGAACGCCTACTCTATTTATGGATTAGAAGAGCTTCCAGAGCATCTTGTCGTCTATGGCAGTGATTATATAGCGCTTGAAGTGGCAACAAGCTTTCGTGCCTTTGGTGTCAATGTGTCGCTTATTTTAGAAGCGGATGATTTCGCTTTCGATTCTTCGATTAACCGCGAATTGCAGCGTTTGCTTAAAAAAATGAAAGTAAAAGTCTATAAGAATAGCCGATTGATCAAAGCAGCGAACGATGGCGAACAAGTGACGGTTTCCTTGTCTGTGAAGGAGCAGGAAACAGTGACGATTGAGGGGTCTCATCTGTTTGTTTCGTGCCGTTTGCAAGCGAATATCGAAGAATTGGGCATTGAACGTCTTGATCTAGAGCGGACAGAAGAGGGATTTATTCGCGTGGATGCCCAGTCTCGAACAACGTTGCCGCATATTTTTGCCGTGGGGGATGTGACAGGCGGACCAGCGCTTGCTGTCAAAGCGATTAAGCAAGGGAAAGTAGCGGCGGAAACGATGGCAGGAAAGCAATCAGAAGCAGATACGACGTTTTTGCCGACGATCGTTCATTCGATTCCGCCGATTGCCAGCGTCGGGCTGACGGAAGAAGAAGCCAAAGATCAATATAAAGACGTTCGCATTGGACAGTTTCCGCTCACTGGAAACGGCTATGCAAGCATCATCGGACAAAAAGATGGCTTTATTAAAGTGATCAGCGATGCCGACAGTGAAATGGTACTCGGTGTCCATATGATGGGGGCTGGGACGATTGAACTCATTTCAAGCGGAGTGATCGGACTTGAAATGGTAGGCCGCGAGGAAGATTGGAAGTTTCCACTTTATCCGCATCCAAGTATCAATGAAGGTTTATTGGAAGCAGTTGAAGCGCTAAGTGCTGAAGCGATTCACCTTCCACCGCTGAAACAAAAAGGAGCGGTCTCAAGCTGAGACGGCTCCTTCAAAAATATCACGATGATGTTTTAAAAGAGTTTGTTGCACTTTAGCGAGAGAAGGTGCTCCGTTTTCAAATGTATATGAACCAAGACGAACCAAAGAGTATTCATTGCCAGGATCGAAAACAACTTCGACAACCTCTTCACTTCCGTCCTTCATTTCTTGAATAAAACCGATATCCGATACCTTTACATCTACTTTTTTATATTTTTGCAATAATACATGATACCCTTTTTTTAGCTCTTCCGTAAAAATGGCTTCCGTGCTGATCAATTCATGAACAACCATTGTTCAACTCCCCCGATTTTCTAAAAATGATCCATAGAGAATATACGACTAATCTATAAAAACATGAATCCTGTTTCGCTAACGTTCACAAAATCGTCATATCTATTTGAACGTTATGTGACAGACTGTTTTTGTCTTTTATATTCAAGCGATGTGGAACTGGATAGATTCAGATTGAAAAAATGGACGTCAATAAAAAAGCGAAAATATTTCAAGGGATGGAAAGCATGACGGAAAAGTGACCAGATGATCAGCTGATTTTGCCGATCGTTTTCGTTATACGGATCCGTGATGACAACGACTTTCGAAAACGGCCTAAAGTTTTATCATACAAGAACATGTTAATCTACATTAACAGGCGAGTGATGAAGCAAAAAATTAAATGTATTTACAAATAAGGAAAATTTTTATATGATCACAAAAAGATAGAGAATGATCGTTTTGGCTAGAAGGAGAGAATGCAATCGTAAGAAAGAATGTGAGAAGGAAAGGAGAAGCTCATAGATGTAGCGGGCAACGCTCATGTATTGGAGCGGGACGCGGGGGAGGTTCATTGGCTGAAAAATGGGCTCCTGCATCGATGATTTCTCATGTTTGATTGAATACGGGCAAGAAAACGTTCAGAGAGGAGGAGAAGAATGGAGATTACGCTCATTCGTCACGGAAAATCTGTGTGGCAGGAAAAGAAGCGATGGATAAATTCCGCGCAGTTTTCTCAATGGATTGCCGCGTATGACGCCGCAGGCATATGTCAAGATCATCTGCCTCCCAGCGAGACACTGAAGAAAGCTCGGAAGGCCAGCGTTTTCATTACAAGCGCATTGCCGCGTGCTGTTCAATCAGCTGAACATCTTTCTCCTTTGTGTGCGGTGGAAAAAAACGAACTATTTCGCGAGGCAGAATTGCCTGTTCCATTTTCTTCTATCAGTTTTTTGCGGCTTCCTGTATCTTTATGGTTGGTGCTGGCGAGAATTTGTTGGTTTTGCGGGTATTCTCCCGGGGTGGAATCCTATTCACAAGCAGTGGTTCGTGCTGAGAGGGCTTCCCAGCTTCTCGTGGAGTATGCGAAACTTCACGAAACGGTAGTCGTTGTTGGGCATGGCTGGTTTCACAAGCTAGTAGGAAGACAGTTGATAAAAAAGGGATGGAAATGTTGTACAAGCAAGAGCACTTCTTATTGGCATGCTTGTACATATATTGCAGAATAAATGCTTTGATCCTTTATCTTTCATTCACATATTTTCCCTAATTCTGTCATAAAAATGAATCAGAAATGCAGAACGGGAGAGGGGAAAGTGCGTGAGGGAGAACGAAAGCCATCATGAAGAGACAAGCGAACAAGAACAAGTGAGTCAAGAAGAAGTAGTGCCATCGCGCCAAAGGATGCGAAAGCAGATTGTGTGGCACAAACGCTATCGAGCGTTTTTATGGGCTGCGATTTTGGGGGGTGTTTTTTGTTTTTTTATTGGTGTGATGATGAAAGGGTATGCTGCACTAAAAAATGAAATGAGCAAGGAAGCGGCCGTTCATCAATTTGAACAAGCGCTTAAAAAGAAAGATGTGCGTACATTGAAAAACTATATTCGGAGCGAGGAAATCACGGTGAACGAAAAAACGTTGGCCCCCTTGTTCACATATGTCGATCAGCATCCAAAGGCATATGAGATGCTTGAACGTGATTGGGAGCGGCAATGGAACGAAAAGCATGTCTATATAAAAGGGCTGACATCCATACCGCCCATTTTTACGATGAAGGTGTATGAAAAACAATTTTTTTTGTTTCACCAATACGTGTTTGAGCCGACTCTTTATTCGTTTGTTATTCGTCAAGAAGAGGAGGCTACGGTGCTTGTGGATGGTAAAGCCGTTCAAGGCCAACCGACAAAAGAACCGTTTATGAAGAAGTACGGTCCTTATTTTCCTGGCCTGTACACAGTAACGATAACGACTAAAAAGGAAACGAAAACAAAAAAAGTGGTTTTATTTGGCGGCAAGCGAGTACATGAGATCCAATTTTGAGAGAGGGAGATCCATCAAAAGGGATCTCCTTCAATACGTAAAAACAGCATGAACAATAGCGGTAATCGTCACATCCTGTGTTTGAATCGGCGGGGCGGCAGATGCGGCGAGAACAGTCGTTCGCGGCTGTGGGGAAGGATGAATCGAAGAGATGGTTTGCTCTTTTAATTCGATTGGGGTGTCGTGTAAAGGAAGGCTGAGCGTGCGGGCAAGAACGATCGCTTTTTCTTGAGCATTTTTGACAGCGAGAGCGAGAGCTTGCTGATAATAGGGCTGTTCATGCGCGAGTTTAAATTGCAGTTCGCGGGCGATATTGGCTCCGTTCGTTACAGCCGCTTCGTAAATCATGCCGACCGTTTTTACATCTTTCACTGTAATTTCAAAAAGATGTTCGACCTCATATCCTGCTAACACCGCGATATTGTTTGTATACGTATATTTTGGATAAATTGAAAACGAGATCGTATCGATTTCTTCCTTATGAATGCCGATCGCTTCGAGCGCTTGAATCATGGCGTTTACCCGCTTCGAGTTGCTGGACAGCGCTTCAAGTGCGTTTGTATGTTCTGTGCGAATACCAAGTGTGATCGTTACAGTATCCGGCTTCACATAAAGAATGCCTTGACCAGTGACGGTGATCGTTCGCGAGCGTGGGGCGGCTCCCGGTACGGAAGGTGTGGCGTAATACGAATACGGGTGAGCATCATGCATAAGAACACCTTCTTTCCTCTATGCTGCGTTGCGGTGGTCGTCATCTTCAAGCGCATACCAATAATAGATGCGCGGCAATCTAAAATAACACCAATATTCTTGTAACAACGTCAAGCCAACAAATGCACACATTTGCCAATCAATATATTTCATTTTCAATTCTTCATCTCCTTCATTGGCAATCCTTGCTATAGTCAGCATATTCAGGCTTGAAGTTGTCTTATGACTTTCGAAAATGAAACAAAAATCGCAGTTGCTTCGTATCAAAGGAGAGGACATGGTATAATATCAATAATCCATTTATTTAAGGAAGGGATAAAAATGAAACGATTGTTGATGACCCTTTGGCGGTGGTTTGTTTCGTGGAACGTCGGTTTTATAACAGCCACGATCGTTTTCTTTCTTCTTGATTATCAATTTTTTCTTTCATTTATATCAGGAACAGCTGCTATGGTGCTTACCTCTTTCTGTATGAAATGGAGATCGCAGCGAATTCATGCCGGCGATCTCTTAAAAGAAGAAAAAGACTATATACGCACACAACTTGCAGAAGCGCGAAAAAAATGGCGAAGAATGCGGCGGGCGCGTTTAAAGATTCGATCAATGGTAATGTGGCAGCGGATATCACACATTAGTGCTACCGTGGATAAAATGATTCAAGCGGTTGAACGGCAGCCGCAAAAGTTTCGCGTCGCTCAGTCATTTTTCATCCAAGAGCTGGATTCGGCAGTGACGATGATTGAAAAGTATGCCTATCTTATTCACCAACCTGTTCGCAGTGAAGAAATGAAGGAAGCGCTGCGCAAGACGGAAAAGCTTTTAGAAGAACTGGAGAGCTCAGCTGAACAGCAGCTTTTGGCGATCCTTTCGGATGATGTGTTCGATTTAAAAATTGAAACCAGGCTGCTAGAGCAATCGCTTCTTGAAGAACAAAACAAACCAAAAAACACAGAGTGGAGAGAGGAGAAAAAGTATGAAACCGTCCGATAACGAAGCAAAGAACGAACTTCGCGAGCAAGATTGGACAAGCTCGCTTGATTCGCTCCTCGAAAATCCTTTCTCTTTGCCTGCGGAACAAAAGGCAGGATCTGTTGAAGAAGAGCGACCAAACAAGCTGATTGATTCACTTAAGCAGGAACATCGTGAAAAAGCGCTTCAGCTTGCCAAGCAAATTGATCCTAGCAATCAGCAGGCGATCGTTCAGTACGGAGTAGCTGCGCAAGCAGAGCTGTCAAAGTTTTCGCATACCATTTTAAATCATGTTCAGGCAAAAGATGCAGGACCTGTTGGCGAAGTGATCAGCTCGCTGATGACCAAAATTAAAGAAGTTCGCCCAGATGATTTGTTACCGGAGAAAAAAGGCTTCTTGTCGCGGATTTTTGGCTCTGTATCTAAATCGCTTCAAGGGATGGTAGCGAAATATCAAAAAATCGGTGTGGAGATTGATAAAATTGCGGATCAGCTGGAAAGGCATCGTCAGTTGCTATTTCGCGACATTATGATGCTGGAAACGTTATATGAGAAGAACAAAGAATATTTTGATGCGCTCAACATTTATATTGCGGCAGCCGAATGGAGGCTTGAGGAATTGCGAACCGTGCTCATTCCAGAAAAAAAGGCGAAAGCTCAACAATCAGGAAATCAAATGGAAATGCAGGAAGTCAATGATTTATTGCAGTTTGCTGACCGTTTAGAAAAGCGGATTCATGATTTAAAGTTAAGCAGACAAGTCACCATTCAAACGGCGCCACAAATCCGGATGATTCAGCATATGAACCAAACGTTGGTCGAACGAATCCAATCTTCTATTCTCACCGCCATTCCATTATGGAAAAATCAAGTCGTGATCGCATTGACGCTCTTTCGTCAGCAAAAAGCTGTACAAGCGCAAAAGCAAGTAGCGGAAACGACCAACCATCTATTGCTCCGGAATTCAGAAATGCTGAAAACGAACAGCATTGAAGTGGCGAAAGAAAATGAACGCGGCTTGATTGATATTGAAACGCTAAAGAAGACACAGGAAAACCTCATTACCACATTAGAGGAGACGCTCAAAATTCAACAGGAAGGGCGAGTGAAGCGCCAGCAAGTAGAGCGAGAGCTTGTGAATATGGAGGAACAGCTCAAGCAAACATTGTTATCATTAAAACGAGAGGAATAATCAAAAAAGCTGACCGTATTTATAACGATGGTCAGCTTTTTGGGTTTTTATGATTTGGGTCTAATTCTTCTGCCGTTTCCATTTGTACAGAAGGAATCAAAGGCTTAGCCGGACGTTTTTCGGCGACTTTGCCATCGCGCAATACGATTTGCTGCATATAGGCGTGAAAAGGCGCTTCACCAAGAGTAACAAGCAACGCTGTGAAAAACGAGGCATTCAATACCGCGGCAGAGGCGGTATAAAAGCTGCCTACTCCTATCCATAGCCCAAAAAAGACAAGGCCAAAATCGGCAATCGTTGCTGACAGATTCCCAAAACGCGTTAAAATCCATAAATCGCCAATTGCATAGGCAAAGCATGTCATCACAAGGCTCAACCATAAAAGCTCTGCTGTGGATACTCTCAGAAATAAAGGAATAATCGAAAAAAATATGGTTGTAAGTAAAATGTACTTGATCACAAGAGAAAGAATATGCTTCATTGATAAACGCCTTCCTTTTATATGAATTATTCCGCAGGACGATTCGGTCCGTTCAGCTTCTTATCCCCGTACCCTGTCTTTTTCGGTTGGGAATGGGATGGATCAGGTTGTTTGCGACTTTTATTGTGTGAAGAGTGTGTCATGTGCTCGCCACCTTTTTAACCATATTTCATGCCATCGTTAGTTTGGCCTATTTTCTCCAGTTTATTACAACCATAACGTTTCTTTTTTATTTTCTTTTACGTTTACGTTTACATTTAAGAATGAATCGCGAGGAATGGCTCAAAATAGAAGGTGAGTAACGGTTGAGTACACTGTCCATCTCGATGATGAAGGAGGAAGTTAGTATGGCTGAAAAGGGACAAGGTGATTTTAAAAGAACGGAAGAGATTCAGAGTAAGGAAGCTAACGACCGAAGATCTTTAGGATTTTCAGAAACTCATGAACAAGTGAATGATGTATATATGGAAGGAACAATCGATGTGGTGTCAGAAGAAGAGTAAAGTGTTATCGTTAGGATAAGTTATGTCACATTTTATAACATTATTTGTTTTTTTATAAGGGAGACATAATGGATTATGAGTTGACACGTAATGAATATAAATACAACTGAAAGGTTGAATAGACGATAACTGTAAAAATACACCGTCTCAGAAAATTCTGGTGACTTGCTTTCGTTGCACATTTCTATGGCGAAGGTGGGAAACAATGGACCGTTATTCACGTTTCTGTGAGCGTCATTGTTCATGTAGGCCGACGTTCCAAGTATGTTAGGTTTCCTCATCGATTATCATGTCAAAAGAACGCCTTGTTGAAGGCGTTCTTTTTTATGTAATAATAATTTACAAAAAAATTAAAAATGTAATCGTTTTCTCAAAAAATAATGGTTGCTACCGCGAATTATATGTAATATATTATAACATATATATGTTATGTATAATAACAAAAGAGAAGGGGAGATGAAGATGAGTCCAAAAGAAATATCGTTAGCGCTTGACTCATTATGGGTCATGATGGGGGCTGTATTAGTGATTGGAATGCAAGCGGGATTTGCCCTATTAGAAGCAGGATCGACGAGAATGAAAAATTCGGGCCATGTTGCCGGAAAACAAATTTTAAGCTTTTCTATTGCTTCTTTGGCGTTTTGGGCGTTTGGTTTTGCGATTACATTTGGAACTGGTAACAGCTTTATTGGAACGGAAGGATGGTTTTTAAAAGAAGGAGATGGAACATTTGATGCGTTATCGTGGGCAAATGTACCTCTGGCATTGAAGTTTTTATTCCAGCTTGGATTTGCAGGAGTATCGCTGGCGATTGCTTGGGGAGGTTTTGCGGAACGGGCGAAACTGGCAGTGTACTTTATATTCGGAACGATTTTTACCGTATTGATTTATCCGGTGATTGGACACTGGGTATGGGGAGGCGGCTGGCTTGGAGAAATGGGAATGCAGGATTTTGCAGGTTCGACTGTCGTTCATTTGCAGGGAGCCGTTGCTGCGCTGATTGCCACCATTTTGCTTGGGCCTCGTATCGGAAAATTTAATAAGGATAAAACACCAAATGTGATTCCAGGACATAATCAAGTATATACCGTCATTGGCGGCTTTATCTTATGGGTGGGTTGGTTTGGATTTAATGCTGGAAGCACGATGGCTGTAGGAGACGGATTTTTCGGCTATGTCGCTTTGACAACCAATCTAGCAGCTGCAGCTGGAGCCGTAGCGGCGATTGTTACTTCGAAAATTATGATCGGAAAAGCGGATATTCCAGCGATGGTCAATGGTGTTTTAGCGGCTCTTGTTGCGATTACAGCAGCGTGCGCCTTCGTTGAACCATGGGCTGCGGTCGTCATTGGAGCCGTAGCAGGGGCGGTTACATTTTGGACATCTGTATATTTTGAACGAAAAGGAATTGATGATCCGATTTATGCGTTTTCCGTTCATGGCATCGCCGGAGCGATTGGAACGATTTCGACCGGATTTTTTGCTTCACCGCGCTTGGTAGAAATTACTGGAGTGGGGGAAGCGGGACTTGTTTATGGAGGAGGATTCCATCAATTAATCGTTCAGGTTGTCGGCGTGCTGGGGGCAGCTGTTTATGTCGCAGCGGTGTCATTTATTGTCCTGTTTCTTCTTAAGAAAACGATTGGGTTGCGTGTTACGGCAGAGCAAGAAATTTCTGGACTTGATATTAGCGAGCATGGATCATATGGTTATCCAGAGCAATTAGATCCTGTGTTTATCAACCCTTCCACAAAATCAGTGGTTCAACAGTAAAGATGAGGCTGCTAAAGGATCTTATTCAACAAATCAACCAAGCTAAAACGGTGGAGGAGTTAGGCCGTTTTCATCAGGAGCTAGCCTATCAGCTGCGCGGTGTGATGGAAAGAGAGAGAATTCCCTCTCTTTCCTATGTTTTAAGTGATGTCCATGATGCCATCATGAAACAAGCGATCGCGCTTGCCGAGGAAGCGGCTAGACGCGCGTCTGTAGGCAGACCGCCGGCTAGATGGTGCTGGTATGCGATGGGCAGTATTGGGAGAGGAGAGCCGACGGTATGGACAGATCAAGATCATGGCATTCTGTTTGAATGCGCTGCTGAAGCCGAGGAAGAGTGCTATATATTCATTCGTTATTTAGCTGAGATTGGTACAAAGTATTTATATGAGATGGGTTATCCGTATTGTACAGGAAATGTCATGGCGACAAACCGCAGATGGAGTCAATCGATCCGTCATTGGCAGGAACAAATCGCTACTTATATCGACCACCATTTTCCAGATGATATCCGTTTTCTTCTGATTGCGATGGATATGCGTCCCATCTATGGGGCGAGTGAATTAGTGGTGGAAGGCAAACGGTTTTTGATTGACCGGATTCACCACCATTCTCTTTTATTAAAACGAATAGGGGAGCATGTGATTTTTCCGCGGGTTCCGCTTGGTTGGTTCGGCAATTTTCAACTGGAGCGTTGGGGGCCATATAGCGGTTGCTTGCATTTGAAGTACAGCGGCTATGTCCAATTAGTGAATGCGCTGAAGTTTTTGGCTTGTCAAGGAAATATTGCGTCGATGCGGACGAGAGAAAGATTAGAGGAAATAAGTGCCCAATCGCTTTTGCCAGTTGAACTGGCGGAAGCGACGCGCGAAGCATTTTTCACATACGCATATTTTCGGTTGAAGTATTCGCTTGCGATAGACAACAATGAATATGTTTCCGTTCACATTCTTAATCGGCATGAACGAACGCAATTAAAACAAGCCATGAAGATTTCCCGGCGATTACAGCGTTTAGTGATGAGGCGGGCTGGTGATTGATCCGATGAATGAACAGCAACGTTTTTGGCAGCGAGCGCTTCGCCTGCTGTCCCTTGGAGTTCCGCGCGAAAAAATATCGGCTGCATCAGAAACGGAAGGGCGAACTTTTCAGCAAGAAGCATGGGATCGAGCGATGCTAAATGAACTGAAGAAAAAGCAGATCAGCATGAATACGCGTCTTGAGCAGATTCCTTTTATTATTGTTGACACAGAAACAACAGGATTTTCTCCAAAGAATGGCGATGAAATTTTTGCGCTGGCCGCTGCCAAAACCATTAATGGAACCATGAAGGATTTTTATTTTACGCTTGTTTGTCCGGAAAAAGAGATTCCGGAGCATATTTCGCAATTAACAGGAATTACAATGGAAGATGTCCGGCATGCACCGCGTCTAAAGGAGGAAATGAATCATTTTTTAGCATTGATGGGAGAAGGCATTTCAATGGGCTATCATATTGCGCACGACCTTGCTTTTATTAACCATTTCCTTTGGACCAACTATAGAACAAAATGGACGATGCGTTTTCTAGAGCTGCAGCAGGTGATGGAAGCTGTTCACCGCAAGCCGTTTTCTACGCTTGATTCGGCCTTGGAGCATTATCGCATTATCTGTGAAAAAAGGCATACGGCTGATGGCGATGTCCAAGCGATGGTGCTGCTTTGGACAAATTTATTGCAAGAGTTGAAACAAAAGCAAATTGAAACATTGCATGATCTATATACGCTACTAAGCATCTATTCATAAAAAAGCTACCGTCCTCGGTAGCTTTTTTACGGTTTTATGAATGGGTTGGCGTTGGTTCAGCATAACCTTCTTTATATTTCGCATCAATCATGCTGCGAATTTCTGAGATAGATTTGCCTTGCTCGTATGCTGTAATGGACTCGGCCGCAATCTCTAAGCAAACTCCGCATTTCGTGGCGTGGTCATCCCATACAACGGTGCCGTCTTTTTTATTTTCGTAAACAAAGCAGTCATAGTTATTTTTATGGCCGGCAGATTGTCCGCACCCGCAGTAGCAGGGAATGCTTTCAAGCAGTTCGCGATGTTGCGCAGCTTGTTGATAAAGAACGGCCATATTTTCATCATAGGAGTTTAAAAAGCTAGGTAAATGATCAACGGATTTTGTTGTTTCTCGTATATCTCCGGAGCTGGTTGTATAGGTTTTGGCGTGCTGTTGATGGTCTTGATCTTTTGCTTTTTCTGTAGAACAAGCGCTGACAAGTAGGCTTAAGGAGAGGAAGCACGCTGCCAAAGATGTACGTTTCATTGCTTTTCATCCTTTCATTCATCATTACGTACTTTGAATCTAGCATAAGTTATGTGAAACAGCAACTTTTTGGCGACGATGATTTTTCGGCGCCGTTCGTCCTCCTATTCGATATCTGTTGCTTTAAGTCGAATGTGATGCGAAAAAAAGCTGCCCTGATATAAAACAGGCAGCTTTCTTAAAAACTCCTTATTTTTCTAAAAAGTATTTTTCGATGTCGTCTAGCATGAGGTTAGCAGCAAGCACACCGCCAGCTGTATTCCAAATTGTATCGCTGACCTTGTATACCTTTCCTTGTTTAGCAACATTTAAGTTTTTAAAGAGCGGATCGTTAATCCATTCTTTTTCTAGCTCGTTCGCTTTGCCATCCCCTGTTTCATAGGTGAAATAGAACAAAATGTCACCATCCATTGCTGGGATTCGCTCTTTTGTGACGCCAGTTTCAGCAAAATCATTTACGCTTTGTGATTCAGGGCGGGCAAAGCCGAGCTGATCTAAAATGATACCGGAAAAGGAATCTTTATGATAGATTCGGACATCGCCTGCCATAAAACGAACAATGGATACCTTCATATGTAGTTTATCGCCAAGTTTCGCTTTTAAGTCGGCAATACGTGAGTCGTATTGTGCAATGATTTCTTTTCCTTTTTCTTCTTTATTTACCGCTTTAGCGTACAACGTAAAATTTTCTTTCCAGCTGCCGCGAAGGGTTTCAGAAAATACAGTTGGCGCGATTGCTTTCAATTGTTCGTAAATTTTTTCTTGCCGTAATTTGTTGCCGATAATTAAGTCAGGCTTTAATGCTGCAATAGCTTCAACGTTTGGTTCACTTTCAGTGCCGACCTCTGTTACATCCTTCATTTGTGTTTGGATATGGTCGTACCAAGGATCTCCAGTCCATGATTTGACAGCCCCAACTGGCGTGATTCCTAAGGCCAAAAGCGCTTCGGTTCCTTCATTTGTCAAGATGACGATTCGTTTTGGTGTTCCTTTTATTTCCGTTTTGCCCATCGCGTGCTCTACTGTATAGCTTTGGGCGTTTTCCTTTTCATTTGTTTGTGCTGGCTGTGCTTCCTTTTTTCCTCCGCACGCAGTCAGGCTGAGAAGCAAAGCGAAAGCAGCGGCAATAATGGTAGTGAGTTTGAAATGTTTTAGCACAGTGAAAAATCCCCCTTTTCTCTCGAAAAAATGATAATCATTTTCATTAACAGATTCAATAATAAAAGTATTGATAATGGTTGTCAATAAGAATATGATAAAACAAATAGGAATTGTATCAATTAATGATAAGGTAATTTTAAAAAATATTATTGACTATGAGATTCATTATCAAATAGACTTATAGTGGCAAGAAACTTTAGTATTTCTATATTAAGGGAGCAAGTAGAATGTTAAAGACGAATTATGCAAAAGGCTTAGGACTCATGCTGGCATGTTTGCTGCTTGGGGCGAGCATGTGGATGAGTATTATTTTAGGATACACTAACACGAGCTGGAAAATGGCCATAGACGCATTTTTACATAATGACGGTTCAAACGAACATATTGTCATTACAACTGTTCGTTTGCCGCGCGCATTAATTGGCGCTTCAGTTGGAGCGAGTTTAGCAATGGCGGGGGCGCTGATGCAGGCACTGACAAAAAACCCGCTCGCTTCCCCAAGTATTTTCGGAATTAATGCAGGTGCTGGATTTTTTATTGTGCTTGTTATTACTTTTTTTCATGTAAGCTCTTTTCAGGCCTTTACATGGTTCGCTTTTTTAGGGGCAGCGATAGCGGCTGTTAGCGTATTTGTTATAAGTGCTTCCGGAAAAGAAGGAATGACACCCATCAAACTCACATTAGCAGGGACTGCTGTCGCAGCGCTATTTTCTTCATTGACCCAAGGAATGCTGTCAGCTAATGAAAAAGCGTTAGAGGAAGTGCTGTTTTGGCTTGCTGGATCTGTTTCTGGAAGAAAGCTAGATATGCTGGCCGCTGTTTTTCCTTACTTGTCCATGGCGTGGATTGGCACTTTTTTGTTAGCTCCAAAGGTGAATGTATTAATGCTTGGGGATGATGTGGCGGCGGGACTTGGCCAGCGCATAAATATGGTGAAATTGGCAGCAGCCATTCTTGTCGTTTTGTTGGCGGGCGGTTCAGTGGCGGTTGCAGGTCCGATTGGATTCATTGGAATGATGGTGCCGCATATAGCAAGAGGGGTCGTCGGCACGGATCATCGTTGGTTGTTGCCATATTGTGCGCTTATGGGAGGAATTCTCTTAGTTTTGGCTGATATTAGCGCGCGCTATGTGTTAATGCCTCAGGAGGTGCCTGTCGGAATTATGACGGCGCTGATTGGTGTTCCATTCTTTATTTATATTGCCCGTAGGGGGATTTTGAAAAAATGAAGAAGAAATACCTATCGCTTCGCATGACTAATTATCTTTCTTTTCTTATCGACAAAAAAGCAGTCATTATCAGTCTAGTATTATTGATGTTTGGATTAATCGTGTTTTTAGTGAGCTTAGGAATGGGCAGTGCGTATATTTCTCCGTTGAATGTAGCAAAAACGCTTTTTGGAAGCGGAACAGATATGGAGAAAATCGTGATCCATACCTTTCGTTTGCCGCGCGTCATTGTAGCTTTGTTTGTTGGGATGTCGTTAGCAGTAGCAGGGGCCATTTTACAGGGAATGATTCGCAATCCGCTTGCTTCCCCGGATGTACTCGGTATGACTAGTGGCGCAGCAGCGGCTGTTGTTGCGTTTTTAGCGCTATTTAGTGATCAAAATCATTCGTTGACCATTAGCATTCACTGGCTGCCCCTTGGGGCTTTTGTTGGTGCTACGGTATCGGTGCTTTTGGTTTATATGCTAGCTTGGAAAAACGGGATTTCCCCTTTTCGTCTTGTGTTGATCGGCATAGGCATTTCCGCGCTGATGCAGGCTGGAACCACTTTCTTAATGATAACAGGTCCGATTTATCGTGCGAGTCAGGCAAATGTATGGATTACGGGAAGTATATATGGAGCTTCTTGGAAGGATGTCGCTTTTCTTGTTCCGTGGGCGCTGATTTTATTGATGATCAGCATCGTATCAGCACGTAAGTTAAATATTCAGGAACTAGGAGATGAAATTGCGCTGGGAGTTGGCGTTTCTTTGCAAAGGCAAAGACTTTTTCTTCTGTTGTTAAGTACGGCATTAACAGGAGGGGCTGTAGCGTTTGCTGGAGGAATTGGATTTGTCGGGTTAATGGCGCCACACATGGCGCGAAGACTTGTTGGTTCATCGTTTGGAGCCTTACTTCCTGCGGCTGCGTTGCTTGGTGCGATTTTGGTCATGCTGGCTGATTTAGTGGGACGTACGATGTTTGCCCCTCTCGAAGTTCCTGCTGGTGTGTTTACGGCAGCACTTGGAGCCCCTTATTTTATTTATCTACTATATAAAAGCCGACAGTAGAGAGGGAGGAGTATCATGAATTCATTGCAAACGAAGGAATTAACATTGGCATATGGGGATAGCGTGATTATTAAGGAGCTAGATTTAAGCATTCCAAAAGGCAACATTACGGTGCTGATTGGAAGCAACGGATGTGGCAAATCCACTCTCTTGCGTTCCATGGCCCGCCTTCTTAAGCCGGTTAGTGGTGCTGTGCTGCTTGAAGGAGAGGAGATTGCCAAGCTTCCGACAAAGGAGGTGGCTAAAAAATTAGCTATTTTGCCACAATCCCCCTCAGCTCCAGAAGGTCTAACGGTTCTTCAGCTTGTCAAACAAGGACGTTATCCGTATCAATCTTGGCTACAACAATGGACAAAAGAGGATGAAGCAGCGGTTAATAGAGCGCTTGAAGTAACAGGGATGAAGGCATTAGCTGAACGTTTAGTTGATTCTCTCTCCGGGGGACAGCGGCAAAGAGCATGGATTGCCATGACTTTGGCCCAAGAGGCGGACATTATTTTATTGGATGAACCAACTACATATTTAGATATGACCCATCAAATTGAGATTCTTGATTTATTATATGAATTAAATGTGCAGGAAAAGCGAACCATTGTGATGGTGCTCCATGATTTAAACTTAGCTTGTCGTTATGCTCAACATATAGTGGCCCTTCGTGATCAATCTGTATATAGACAGGGAAAACCAGAAGAAGTGATTTCACCAGAATTAGTAAAAGAAGTATTTCAAATGGATTGTATAGTGATCCGTGATCCGTTGTTTGGGACACCGCTATGTATTCCGCACGGAAAAGGACGCCGCATTTCCCCTCAAAAGAAGGAGGAGTGTAATGGAGCTTTCAGACTATGAGAGAAGTCAATTAGAACCATTTCGTTTTTCCATGAAGCAGACAGATTCACCTTTGTCTATTTGTGTTGCTCAGTTATTCGATGAAAAGGATTTACGTTACTATTTCGAAAAGCTACGGAAAAAAATAGGAGCACCGAATATGGCAGTGGCCGCTTCGATATTTATCAAGCGCTACAGTTTTGTTGCTGTGATTGCTTTGTATGCCATGTCAGTGTGGAATAAACGGCTGTTTCTTCCGTTTGAACGTATTTATTTAGAAACTGACGATACTGCGGAAATATGGCTGCCTACGTTTCGGATTGAACCTCTTCAATATACACAATCAGCACAAAAGCGAATTCAATGGAGCAAAGAAACAATAGAAGAATTGTTTGCAAATCATCTTTCTCCTTTAATTGGGCAAATCCATCCTATTGCCAAGATTCCTTCTCTTATTCTATGGGAAAATATAGCCATTTATCTTTTTTGGCTATATGAAACCGTATTGATGAAGGATGAAGCATTTTCTGACATTGCCGTCCAACTTAACGAAGATTTGCAAACGGTCATTCAAACGATGAACCTTGCACGTTTTTGGGAAAAAAGAAAGGAGGTTGGGCGTCGAGTAACCTGCTGTCTCTCTTATCAAACAACAATGGCGCATTCATATTGTAAAATATGTCCATTAAAAAAGGATCATTTCTAAACCTCTCCCGCTTGTGAAAACGGGAGAGTATTTTGTTTATGAATAAAAGGCCAGCTTATTTATCGTTTTGATTCATGTGTTCTTCGGTTCTCTGACGGTTGAAATCGGGTTATCACTTGCTTGCCCTAGAACGAATGTTTTGTATCCTAATATATGAAATACAACAAAAAAATGAAAGGAATGGCATCTGTAAAAAAAACTGTAGTTGGAAGAGTTTTGTAACAAGTTTTTTCTTTGCTCAAAACGATCGTTTATCGTGTTATAAAACAGGTTTATAGAGAAAATAGCGGTCTATGATTGTATCTTTACAAGAGAAATACGTTTAGACAGATTGGTGATAGGCGCTTTCATCCTGCGCCAATGGACCCGTTTGGCTTCGTTGTCCTTGTCTGCTAGGCGTTTTCAAGCTGAAGACATGACCGTGAATCGATAATATGCAGACAACGTCATCATGAACTTTATCTACAGCCTGAAGCTTAGGAAATTTTTCTTCGTTTTTCGAAAAAAATGGGTTCATTTTGTTGATTTTTGTTGTTATATTAGTAAAAATGAAAGTGTAAGAATCATAAAAAAATGATAAGCAAGAGGGCGACTTTCTGTTGGAAGAGCAAAAAATATACTGGAGAGGTCATTATTCATATGGAAGATAAATTTTCCACTTTTTTTCAACATTTTGTAGAGTCTATTGCCCTCATTGATCCAAATGGGCGTATTATACATATGAATCCGGCTTTTCAATCTCTAATAGGGAAAGAAGCAGGAAATATTCAAGCACTAGGCTTTTCGTTAGAAGATATGGAAAAAGTTCGTTGTGGCCAGGCTGTTCACTATGAAAAACGGGATGTTCAAAAAGCGGACGGAGGATGTGTCACAGTCAGCGCATCGTTTCTTCCGATCCAAAGTGAAACCGATTGCGCCATCTTGTGCGTGTTGCGCGATCGCATGGAGCTCTTGCGAATGGAAGCGGCATTGCAGGAAAGTAAACAGCAACTACGGATGATTGCGGAACATTCGTTTGATGATCTTTTGATTCTTTCCCCTGAAGGAAAAATATTATATTGTTCATGGTTTCATATATTTGAAGCTTCTGCGGAGTACATGGATATGGAAGCTGTTTTCTCCCGTCATGTACATCCAGAAGATGTAGCAGCGCTGCGTCAAAAATGGGAAAGATTATATGAAACGAAGGAAGAACAATCGGTAGAGTTTCGCAAGAGAAACAGGCATGGTGAATGGGTTTGGATGCAAGGTTATGGACGGTTTGTTGCGAATGAAAATCAACCTTTTCATTGGTTTATTATCTCTACCAAAAATATTAATGAGCGAAAACAATACGAGGATAAACTTTATCAGCTTACCTATTTCGATCCGCTGACAGGCATTGCCAATCGAAGATATTTTGAAAAATATATTTGGCAGTTGATCGAACAGCAGAAAACGTTCGCCTTATGCTATCTTGATTTTGACAAGTTAAAATGGATTAACGATCATTTTTCTCATCAAGCAGGAGATTACTTTTTAAAAGAAGCGGTTAAAAGAGTAAGAAACGCATTGCGCACCGCTGACTTTTTTGCTCGAATTGGCGGCGATGAGTTTGTCTTGCTATTACCTGACATGACGAAAGAAGCAGTGTCTCAATTCGTGGATCAGCTGATTTGCGCTTTCCATCAGCCGTTTCATTATGAAAAACAAATGATTCAGTCGACGCTTTCTGTCGGTATTTCTTTTTTTCCAACGGACGCGGTGGATGCCAACGAATTAATGAAATATGCCGATCAAGCCCTTAGCTACGTGAAAAAGCGTGGCAAGAACGGTTATTATTTTTACCAGCCTGTCCAAAATCGAGCGACTATCATTGAGCGGGATCTCCCGTTTGCCATTTTGCGGGAGCAGTTTTATTTATGCTATCAGCCGAAAATTGAGCTTGGGAGCGGGACGGCGATGGGGGTGGAAACGCTGCTCAGATGGCGGCATCCATCCTTGGGTGAAATCCCGCCGTTGGAGTTCATTCCGCTGGCAGAACAAAGTGGATTTATTTTCGAAATTACATTATGGGTTCTAGAGCAAGCATGCCGTCAAGTGAAGCAATGGCAGCAGCATTTTCATCATTTGAAGCTGGCTGTAAATTTATCTCCTTTTTTATTGAACCGTAAGGAACTGATCGGACATGTTACCTATATTTTAAAGGCAACAGATTTTGCGCCGGAGCATTTAATTTTAGAAGTGACAGAAAGCGGATTGATGGAAAATATTGAAACAGGAAAGCATATTTTGACTGAGTTAAAAAATATTGGCGTGCAAGTGGCGATCGATGATTTTGGAACAGGCTTTTCCTCACTTGCCTACATCCGTAACTTGCCAGTGTCGCTTTTAAAAATTGATCGCAGCTTTATCCAAGGGATCGCGGACAATTCTAAAGATGCCACCATTGTTGATACGATTATTCATTTGGCGAAAAGCCTTGATATTCAGGTGCTCGCAGAAGGTGTGGAAACAAATAACCAGCTTTTGCTTTTGCAACAAATGGATTGTGACTTTGCACAAGGGTTTTATTTCAGTAAATCATTGGAGGCGGAAAAACTGCAAAAATGGCTCGCGGACTATAACAAAACGGCCTTTCAAACCAATCGCCCCCTCTAAGCGAAGAGAGGGGTTTTTTGTTGTAACCTATCCAAGGGGAAGCCGCTCGCTTGGAAATGACATGTAGGCGGGAATGGCCACCAATACTCTACTCATGTATTTATGAAGGTGAATCGATCGATTCGAGCAAGGAGAATGTTCATCCTTCCGGTGGTGATCAACTTCATTCAGCCAAGGGCGCCTGTAAAGAAAAAGGAATATTTACGTGGATCAAGAAGTAAAAAAGATAGCGCTAGAGAACGGATACCCGAGCCGTGGTTGGCTAGGGGATTTTCGAGAGACGGAGGAGAAGGAGCATGTTGACATTATACATCACAAGACATGGAGAAACGGAATGGAACATTGAAAAACGATTGCAAGGCTGGAATGATTCGCCATTGACGAAGAAAGGGAGAGAGGATGCGCTTCGTCTTGGAAAAAGAATGGAGAAGATTGATTTAACAGCGATTTATACAAGTACAAGCGGACGGGCTCTTGAAACAGCCAAACTCATTCGCGGCGAACGTTTGATTCCTATGTATGAAGATGAAAGATGGCGAGAAATCCATCTAGGTGATTGGGAAGGAAAGACACATGAAGAGATTCAGCAATTTGATGCTGTGCGGTTTCACCATTTTTGGAATGAGCCTCATGTATATCAGCCGGCGCGCGGTGAGGAGTTTAGCGATGTGCAGCAACGCGCCTTTGCGGCGTTAGAAAGCATTATTGAACGCCACGCGTCAGGCGATATTTTAATTGTCACCCATGCGGTGGTTTTAAAAGCGTTGACGACTCTTTTAAAAAATGCGCCGCTTGAGCGGCTTTGGGATCCACCGTACATTTATGGTACGAGTGTAACAACGATTCAAGTGGAGAATGGAGCGATGATATTGCTTAGTGAAGGTGATGCGTCGCATATCGAGGAAGTCAAGCATGTATAATGAAATGTCCCGCCTATTATCGAAAGAAGGCGGGACATTTTTTCTTATAGAAGATCAAACCATTGCACGATGTGAGTGGTTAAAAAGGTAACGGCAATCGCGATACTCGTTGGAATCAAAAAGGCGAGCAGCGTCCATTTTTTGCTTTTTGTTTCTTTATAAATATTAATCAATGTTGTGCCGCATGGATAGTGAAGTAAAGAAAATAACATCATATTTAATGCGGTCAGCCATGTCCAGCCGTGATCAAGGAAAATTTGCTTTAACGAATGAAGATCATCGACTTCTGTTAATGCCCCTGTTGATAAATATCCCATGAGCAAAATAGGCATCACAATTTCGTTAGCTGGAAGACCCAAAATGAAAGCCATTAAAATATAGCCATCAAGCCCAAGTTCACGTGCAAATGGATCAAGCCAATCCGTAATGTAAGTCAGAATGGTCGTGTCACCAATGTGAATGTTCGCCAATATCCATGTTAACACACCGGCTGGAGCAGCGACAGCAACCGCACGTTTTAGCACATACACGGACTTATCTAATGTAGCACGAATAATGGTATCCCATATTTTAGGCCGACGATAAGGCGGAAGCTCAAGTGTATAATGAGTCGGCACGCCGCGCAATGCGGTTTTAGATAAAATCCATGAGACGGTGAGCGTGACAATAATTCCAAACAGAACCATGGCGACGACGACTCCTGCGGTAACAAATGTTTTCCATCCGCCTGTATAGCCTGCCGCCATAAATAGAGAAGCGAGTAAAATGAGCGTTGGCCATCGTCCGTTACAAGGGACAAAATTGTTGGTTAAGATAGCCAGCATACGTTCACGCGGCGATTCAATAATGCGTGTCGACATAATGGCAGCGGCGTTGCAGCCAAAGCCCATCGCCATAGTGAGAGATTGTTTTCCGTGCGCTCCTGATTTTTTAAAGAGACGATCCATATTAAAGGCTACTCGCGGAAGGTACCCATAGTTTTCTAACAAAGCAAAAATCGGAAAGAATATCGCCATTGGCGGCAGCATAACACTCACCACCCAAGCGGTTCCGCGGTATAGACCTAATACGAGAATTCCATAAAGCCAGTCTGGAGCGTGCAGCTGTTTAAAAACAAGACCAATATAGCCTTCAAGCCAATTAAAAAAGTTTGCCAGCATACTTGAAGGAACATTGGCGCCGGCTACCGTAATATAAATGACGATCGCAAGCATGGCCAGCATGATGGGAAATCCCCATATTTTCGAGGTGAGCACACGATCTAGTTTCTCGGTCTCATCATGCTTCTTTTGTTTAGTATAGTGAACGGATTCTCGGCAGATCGCCTGTGACGTTTGAAAAAGGGCGGAAACGATCTGCTCACGCGTATCGCTATCTGTCAAGCTTTGTGCCCGGCTCATTAACTCCTCAAATGGATTTAGTGGAGCAGTTGCACGCATAGTGGGGCACCTCCTTTAGAAATTGCCGCGGTTCCTTTTGTAGCGATTGAAGGAGAGACATATCCCCATCTAACAGGCGAAGCGCGATCCAACGGGCAGGATAGTGGTCACCGATCACCTGTTTGACAAAAGGGACCAGCTTTTCAATTTTTTCTTCAATTGCGCGATTGTACGAAATTTGTAGCGGATTGGTTTGAATATCCCCACGAACCATTTGATCGATGGTATCTAGGAGTTGATCAATTCCTTCTTCATTGCGTGCAGAAATAGGAACAACAGGAACGCCTAGCTTTTGTGAAAGCTTGTGGATGTCTATTTGTATTCCTTTCTTTTTGGCTTCATCCATTAAATTCACGCAAACGATCACTTGACTTGTCATCTCTAATACTTGAAGCGCGAGATTCAGATTTCGCTCCAGAGCTGTGGCATCTAAAACAACGAGTGTAACATCGGGTTTAGCGAAAATGATAAAGTCCCGCGCTACTTCCTCATCAGCCGAATTGGAATATAATGAGTACGTTCCGGGAAGATCCGTAATCTGGTAGCTTTGACCTTTATAATCGAAAAAGCCTTCCGCATGTGCAACGGTTTTTCCTGTCCAATTGCCTGTATGCTGCCGCAATCCAGTTAATAAATTAAATAATGTGCTTTTTCCGGTGTTCGGATTTCCTGCCAAGGCGATTGTATATTGATTATGATTGTTGCTCATTGCGCATCCTCTCCCCATAAATGTTTGAGCTTTCTTCATTTCGTAACGCGATGGTTGTATGGCTGACCCGATAAGCGGTTGGATCGCCAAGTGGACTTTTCTGCAGTACGAGCACTTCGTTTCCTGGTACGAATCCTAAGTCAAGCAATCTTCGCTTCATCGTTCCCTCTATTGCGATTTTTATAATTCGAAACCGTTCTCCTGGCTTGGCATCAGATAATCGTTCAAGTTTTGCTTGGGTCACAACAGTTGCCCCCTCATTAATAATTTGTACTAGTATTATAATTTTTCCCTAGACCAACTTTTATTTTTATATTATTCAGCGATGGTCATTTTGTCAATGATTTTGTTTGTTATTCTTTTATAAAGGTGAGGCAGAAAGCGATACAGCGTTTGTTTTTTCTTTGGATGAAACGAATAACGCTTAGGTCTTTATAGGGTGTTATGGATATCTAAAAATGGAAGGAAAAAGAAAAAACGGTTTGTTGGTTTCTGAACATGGTCTTTTCAGGGATGCTTCGTTTTATTTGAAGTTGCTTTTGTTATTCGGCAGCTAAGAGCCTGTGATGATGGGCAGTTCTTGTTTGTCGAAAAAGACAGAAAATCGTTGGGTGAATCGGGGAAAAGTCGAATCTTCGAGTTACACTTCTATTAGAAAAAATGTTATTATAAAAATAATCTGAATTTTAAATAAAGAGATGCTTGGGAAACAAAGGGGAAAGGTGGTGAATTCTGCGCAAAACAGCACGTTTTGACGCGGACGAAAATGAAAACGGTTACGGATGGGACCATACTATGGACGCCAACAGAAGAACAGATTCAACAGTCGAGTATCTATCGCTATATGAATTGGCTGCAAGAAAAAAAGGGAATGAAACTGCAAACGCATCAACAGTTATGGACATGGTCGGTGGAGCATTTAGAAAAGTTTTGGGAGACAGTATGGGAGTATTGTGGGGTGCAATCCTCGCATCCGTATCAATGCGTGTTGGAAAAGCGGGCTATGCCGGGAGCACAGTGGTTTCCAGGAGCGCGCCTCAATTATGTTGAGCACGTTTTTCGTCATGCACAAGACGAAAAAACGGCGCTGATTTTCCGCTCAGAGAACATCGCACAACGCGAGATCACATGGAAAGAGTTAAAGGAGCAAACAGCGGCGGTTGCCAGCGCTCTCAAAAAATTAGGCGTCAAACGCGGCGATCGCGTGGCTGCTTATATGCCGAATATTCCGGAAACCGTGATCGCCTTTTTAGCGTGTGCCAGCATTGGCGCCATTTGGTCAAGCTGCTCCACTGATTTTGGCGCCGGCAGCGTTATCGACCGTTTCCAGCAAATTGATCCCGTCGTGTTCATCACGGTGGACGGGTGCCAATATAATGGGAAATCATTTGACAAACGCGATGTGATGAACGAGCTTCGCCAAAAGCTTCCATCGCTCAAGAAGACGATTCTTGTATCATATTTAAATGAACAAACAAAAGCGCCAGATGATTCTGTTTGGCTATGGAGCGATTTGATTCAGGAACAGAGCCAGCTTTCGTACGAGCATGTTCCGTTCGATCATCCTCTTTGGATTTTATATTCGTCAGGGACGACAGGACTGCCAAAGCCGATCGTTCAAGGCCATGGAGGAATTTTGCTGGAGCATTTGAAAATATTGATGATTGAACAAAACATGACGGCTGACAGCACTTTTTTCTGGTTTACCACAACAGGATGGATGATGTGGAATTTTTTGATTGGCGGTTTACTGGTAGGAGCCAAGGTTGTGCTTTATGACGGAAGCCCTACGTTCCGTGATGGCCACATTTTATGGGAGCTGGCCGAACAAGCTCAGATCACTCATTTTGGAACAAGTGCCGCATTTATTAATATTTGTATGAAGCTAGGAATCAGCCCAAAAGAGCAGTACGATCTTTCTTATTTACAAGCTGTTCTCTCCACGGGATCCCCGTTGACGACCGAAGGATTTGCTTGGGTGTATGAGCATGTTAAAAAAGATGTTTGGTTAGTGTCGTGCAGCGGCGGAACCGATGTGTGCACCGCGTTTGTCGGCGGCTCCCCGATTTTGCCTGTGCGGGCAGGGATGCTGCAATGCCGAGCGCTCGGTGCCAGCGTTCAGTCGTTTGATGAAAATGGTCAGCCGCTTATCAATGAGGTGGGTGAGCTGGTCATTACCGCTCCAATGCCTTCCATGCCGCTGTTTTTCTGGAATGATGAAAATTACAAGCGTTATAAGGAAAGCTATTTTGACACATATCCGGGAGTTTGGAAGCATGGGGACTGGATTAAAATTGATGAACAGGGAAGCTGCGTCATTTACGGACGTTCCGATTCCACGATCAACCGCGCTGGCGTCCGCATGGGAACAAGTGAAATTTATCGGGCGGTTGAAACGGTTGACGGAGTGATCGAAAGCTTAGTGATTGACTTGGAGATCATGGGGAGACAATCCTTTATGCCGCTATTCGTTGTGCTTCAGCCTGGAAGAAAATTAGATGAGGAATTGAAGCATAAAGTGAAGGAGGCCATTAAAACAAAAGTGTCACCGCGATTTATTCCAGATGAAATTTATCAAGTGGAACAAATTCCGAAAACGTTGAACGGAAAGAAAATGGAAATTCCGATCCGTAAGGTGCTATTAGGCTTTCCGCTTGAAAAGGCGGTGAATGTCGGTTCGATGGCGAATCCGGAGTCGCTTGCGTTCTTTGTCGAGCTGGCGAAAAAGTTGGAGAGCCCGATGTTGAACGGATAACGGGGATTATTCGCTATGAAGCAAACGAGGCCGTTGCTTTGCGGCAGCGGCCTCGTTTTTTATTTCATTTCTGTTAAAAGCTCATGTTGATAATGTCAAAATGCTGAAGGAAACCTATTATTGTAGTTTTTCGATTGTTCTTGCACTAACCCGTCAATTGTTGAATAAATGACCATTACTATTTATGGCAATTTATCATTGGAATGAATCATATTATTAATTACCATTCCAATGATAAATTAGTTGCACAACGCCAGAGGAGAACGTTCTTGTATTAACTAGTTTTAAATTCAATCTTTGCTTTATATCAATAAATAAGGGTTTTCCTTCTCCCAAAATAACAGGGTGGACAGATAATCTAAATTCATTAATAAGCCCTAAATTGATAAAAGTAGTAATAAGATTTGCTCCGCCATATAGCCAGATGTCTTTACCAGGTTCATTCTTTAGTTTTAATACTTCTTCCAAAATATTATCATTTATGAATATCGCTTTGTCATCAGCCTCTTTTTGCGTTCTGGAAAACACATATTTTTTTTTGCTATGAATTAATTCCCAAATTTCTTTTTCAGCATCATCAGTAGTTTCTGGGGTAAATTGTCCCCATAAATCGTAGCTTTTTCTTCCATATAAAATAGTATCAATTTGGTTTAAGAAATTAATAAACTCCATCTCAGAGTCCATGATGCACCAATCAACTTCTCCATTTTTCCCTTCAACAAAACCATCTAAAGTAACTGCTAAATCTAAAATGATTCTTCTCTGTCTTACGTTATTTGACATAACTCATCCTCCTTTTTATCATTTGGGTACTGTTTCTTCTTCCTTAATAATTCCATATTTCATTATTGACAGCATTTATTGCTGAAAAAGTGACTGAAGTTACTAAAAAGTCTCTCTCGTTTCATTAGTTAGACGCCCATCAACAGAACATAAAGGTTTGACATGTTTAATTTATTGATATACTTGCTCTTTCTTTGTATGTGATAATTAGTCGATGTGTTTTAAGAAGTTGCTAAGCGCTTTGCTCAACTTAAGTTCTTTATACGAATATTTGTCGCTATCGGATTATATCAAAAGTTCAGAGAAGGTTCAAATATCAACAGTTACCTTTAACAGAGTCTTTATTATCTTTAAATTCCATTTTTTGTTTACATATTTTTTAGCATCTCCTATAATGAACCGTGAAATGGAAGTGGATGGTGCGAAGAAACGGCAATGTGTCCTTGTCATTTTGGCGCGCTCGAGGGAGGGAACAAAGACTTTATGTTGAAACATTGTAACGATTCAAATGTTGCTGTAGTCTTAATCCATGAAATCTACGGAATCAATGATCATATGAAATATGCAACGCAAATGATTACTGCTCAAGGGTATGACGTCTATTGCCCTAATTTGCTCAATAGGGAAGCTTTCCATTACAATGGTGAGAAAGAAACTTATCAATATTGTCGAAATGAAATTGGATTTGAACAGGCGAAACAATTTAGCGCAACCCTTAAAAAGAAGTACGAAACTGTCGTGTTTTGGGGATACAGCGTCGGCGCCACTGTGGCATGGTTATGTTCTGAATATGATGGGATAGGGGCTGCAGCAATCGGCTACTACGGTTCCCGAATTCGAGACTATACCGATTTGCGTCCAAAAATGTCTGTACGTTTATTGTTTGCCGAACAAGAGGCGTCGGTTGATGTCCATCAGCTGACAGAACGATTATCGTGCACATCAGGCGTGAACATCGAGAGGGGGGAAGGCGCACACAGGTTTGCCAATCCTTTCTCGCGTTTTTATCACCCTGAATCGGAAAAAAGAGCGCTTGATTGGTCGTTCAAATTCATTGAAACGATTTGGACAGGCGAAAAATAAACAGAAGGATTTTTAACGATTTACCGTTTCAGTGGAGTACATGATTAAAATAAGAAGGGGGATTCAAAGCATGTACCAAGGAAAAGTCGTCGTCATTACCGGAGCGTCAGGTGGCATTGGACGAGCGCTTTTGCAAGCATACGCGGAGCAAGGCGCAACGGTTGTTGCTGTCGATAAAGCGAAAGAAGTGGAAGTGGTCACAAGCAGACTGCAAGCGCAAAAGTATGATGTTCATCCATACGTGTGCAATTTAAGTGTTCCGGATGAGATTGTGAAGATGTTTGAGCAAATCAGGGAATCGTTTGGCCGAATGGATGTGCTCATCAATAATGCCGGATTTGGCATTTTCGTTTCGCCGTATGATTTAACCGTCGAACAGTGGGATGATGTTATCCACACGAATTTGCGCGGCACGTTCCTTTGTTCGCGTGAAGCAGCAAAAATGATGCGAACGCATGGCGGCGGGGCGATCGTGAACATTTCTTCGACGCGGGCGCTCATGTCGGAAGCGAACTCGGAGGCGTACGCGGCTTCCAAAGGCGGTATTTTATCATTGACGCACGCTTTGGCCGTTTCGCTTGGACCGGATCGTATCACGGTTAATGCGATTTGTCCTGGATGGATCGAAACGGGTGATTATGAACAGCTGCGCGATGAAGACCACGCCCAGCATCCATCCGGCCGAGTCGGGAAACCGGACGATATCGCCCGCGCTTGCTTATATTTGACAAATCCAGACAACCATTTTGTCACGGGGATTCAATTGGTCGTCGATGGCGGAATGACGCGGAAAATGATATATGTGGAGTAGCAGAAAACGATAAATGAAGAGGTTTTCACAAAGGAGCTGTTAGTATGGGATAGCTCCTTTGTTGTTTTTTGTGGTTGTGTTCGGCAAGAAATGCGCAGAGAAGATTGTTCAATACTATAGTTTTAAAAAGCGAAAAGTTTGTCAGTGGATACGTTAAAATAAATCGTCATTAATGGATGAAATGTCGCGATTCTATGCACATGTGGTCTAAGGAAAATCGATGATTGGGAGACGAATCTAATGATTGACTTTTACGTTAACGTAAATTAAAATAAAATTCAGAAAAATAAAAATATAGGTGAACTCGATGAATTTCTATACCATCTCCCAATTGTCGCAGGAATTTGACATCAGCACGCGGACGATTCGTTATTATGAAGAGCGCGGGCTCATTGTACCGATCCGCACCGAGTCGGGCCAGCGCTTGTACACGAAAAAGGATCGGGCTGTGTTAAAGCTTATTTTGCGCGGTAAGCGGTTTGGCTTCTCGCTTGAGGAAATTCATGAAATGATTTCGCTTTTTGACAAAGATCGCACCGGACGGAAGCAGCTTGAAAAAACGATTGAATATGGTGAGCAGAAGCTGAAGGAGGTGAAAGAGCGGATCGATGATTGGCTGCAGCTGAAACATGAAATGGAAACGATTTTAGAAGACTTTAAAACAAGATTAGAAGAATTGGAGGGAAGTGAATGAACATTTCTGAACTCTTGGCGCGAAATGCGCGCAAATTTCCGGAAAAAATCGCGATCATTGATGGAGACGCGGTTCTTTCATACAGGCAAGTGGATGAGACGGTCAATCGCCTCGCTTCGTCGCTGCAAAGGCTCGGGCTGAAGCGAGAGGATAAAGTCGTTTTGTATATGCCAAACACGAAAGAATTTGTGTATGCCTACTTTGCGGTTTTGCGCCTCGGTGCGATTGCCGTTCCGGTCAACGCCCGGCTGACGGCTGAAGAAGTGCGCTATATTGTCGAGCATAGCGAAGCGAAAGCGGTCATCGCCCATGATTGGATTTATGAAGCGCTGGCGCCGCTTGCTGGCGATTTCGATCTTCTATGGATCAAAACCGGCGAGGCGAAAGACGGCTGGCGGTCGCTCGCGCAGCTCATTCATGATGGCAGCGCGAATTCGATTGCCTGCCCGCTTCAAGAAGACGATGAAGCGACGATTTTATATACATCCGGCACGACAGGGAGGCCCAAAGGCGTCTTATTTACGTACCGCAATATTTTATCTGTCGCTGTCATGATGGCGCTAGAAACGAAAATGGATAAAGACAGCCGCTTGTTGCATATGATGCCGCTCAGTCACTCCGCTCCGCTTCATTTATTTTTTATTGGCGGCATGTATGTTGGGGCCACCCATATATTATCACCTTCGTTTTCCCCAGAAGCATTGTTTCAGCTTGTCGAACAGCACCGCATTACCCACTTTTTCGGAGCCCCTGTCGCTTATCTGCTTGCGGCTAAGCACCCGCTCCTTCATCAGCATGATCTCTCTTCCGTTCAATATTGGACATATGGCGGAGCGCCGCTGTCAGCTGAAGAAGTGCGATTGGTCGCCAAACAGTTTCGCACCGACCGCCTCATGTGCTTATACGGCTTAACAGAAGCCGGTCCGAACGGCACGTACTTGTCGCCGGAGGAACATGCTCACAAAGCGGGCAGCGTCGGTAAATTCGCTGCGCTCAACTGCGAAGTGAAAATTGTCGATGAGCAGGGGCGTGAAGTGCCAGCGGGTGAAATTGGAGAAATTGTGCTCGCCGGCGAAGGAACGATGAAAAGATACTATAAAGACGAAGAAAAAACAGGAGAAACATTAAAAAACGGCTGGCTTTATACGGGAGATTTGGCCCGTCGTGATGAGGACGGCTATATTTGGATTGTGGACCGTAAAAAAGATATGATTATTTCCGGCGGTGTCAATGTCTATCCGAAGGAAGTGGAAGACGTGTTGCGAACCCATCCCGACATTATAGATGTCGCTGTTGTTGGGGTGCCGCATCCGGAATGGGGAGAAACGGTAAAGGCTTTTATTGTTGGGGCAAAACCGATCGATTCACTCGCAGATCGTTGTAAACGCTTTCTATCAGAGAAGCTTGCTGATTATAAAATTCCGCGCTTATATGAACAGATTGATGAACTGCCGCGCAATGCGACGGGAAAAATATTAAAGCAAGTCTTAAGGGGGATGGGCGATGAAGCAGCTGCGCGAAGCTGATCCAAATTTACTGGAGAATTTAAAAAAATATTTAGATCCAGAGTTATATGGCTATGCAGAGAAAGAGCTGGAGAAGTTTTGGCAGCTTTGTATGACGGAATTTGATAAAAGGGCCGTCCATACCGATCGTGAAGGGCAGCCGAGGTTGATCAAATATGATCGCTTTGGAAATGATGTATCGGAGGTGTGGGTCAACGAAGGCTACCGTCAGACGGTAAAGCAAACATATGAATCTGGAATCGTCGGCTATGTTCATAAAACTATTCCAGAGCTTGGCCGAAAAGGTAACTATATTTACTCTTACGCGCAAGGTTATTTGTTATCACAGGTAGAGCCAGGTTTTTATTGCCCGGTCACGTTGACAATGGCAACGGCCTATTTATTGGAGCATTTTGCGGATCAAGAGCTGAAAAATAAATATTTGCCACATGTCATTTCAACAGGAGAAGTCGAACGATATGAGGGAGCCACCTTTTTGACAGAGCGGCAAGGAGGATCGGATGTTGGAGCGAATGAGGTGAAGGCGGTTCCTTGCGGCGATCATTATAAAATTTATGGTGAAAAATACTTTGCGAGCAATGCTGGCATGTGCGGCGTAGCCATGGTATTAGCGCGCATCGAGGGCAGCGGACCGGGAACAAAAGGACTTAGCTTGTTTCTTGTGCCGTGGCGCACGGACGATGGATCGCTCAATGGCATTCAAATTCGCCGATTGAAAGATAAGCTTGGGGTGAGGGCCGTTCCATCAGCGGAAGTGGTGTTTGACGGTGCGAAAGCTTATGTTGTGGGCGATCCGACAAAAGGCTTTTATTACATGATGGAAGCGCTCAATTTATCGCGTGTCTGCAATGCGGTTGCTTCCATCGGCATTATGAAGCGGGCGCTTGATGAAGCGGTACAGTATGCAGAGGAACGATCGGCTTTTGGGCAAACATTGACCTCGTACCCGATGGTGAGAGAAACGTTGGCTCACTTGACGGCGCGCCAAGAAGTACAGACAAGTGCTTGTTTTGAGCTGATTGCATTATTTGATCGCATTATGCAAGCGCCAGAGCAGGCAACGGAAGCAGAAAAAGCGTGGAATCGGCTATTGATTGCCATTTTGAAAATGCGCACCGCTGAAGAGGCGATCGCTTTTGCACACGAAGCGATTGAGATGCACGGCGGCAATGGTTATATCGAAGATTTTGTCACTCCAAGGCTTCTTCGTGACGCACAAGTGCTGACGGTTTGGGAAGGCACCGCTAATATTTTGAGCTTGGAAGTATTGCGGCTCATCCGAAAGCATCGCATTGAGGAACGCTTTAACGACAAGATGCGCGAGCAGTTGGCGGCGCTTCCCGGACATCTTCGCCCGTTGGCGAAGCCGGTGGAAAGCGGATTGGATGAGCTGATGGAGTCATTGCCAAGGCTGCAAGCGATGCCGGAACATGCGCAAACATACCATGCGAAAAAAATAGCCAATCGTTTGTGCGATCTTTATTTAAGCGTGACGGCATTGAAAAACGCTTCGGAAAGCGAACGAAGCGAAATGATGGCCCGCCTCTTTTTGCAGCACATTTGGCCTCAGCATTTACTGGATTATGAGATGCTTGCGGTCAATTGTTTCGATTTGCTAGTAAATAAAAATAAGAAGATGAGAGTATAAGAGGATCAAAAGAAGCTGGCGTATGCCAGCTTTTATTTTTTTATGGAAAGATTGAAGAGAGCGCTTTTTTGCTAATTTTATCGACATCGATCGATGGAGACAGGGGAGTCATATGATTCGGAGATTGACCAAAAGAGATCATTCCGCTGTTTTTCTTTTTAGCGCAAGAAGCTTCTATCAATCTTTTTATCATTGATGATATCGTGGCTTTTGGTTATTAGCAGGATTTCCAAGAATTATGGGGAGACTTTGACGAACAAGGTGCGCTTCGGGCCGTTTTATGGCGTTTTTATGATATTCTGTATGCTCCAGCCGCGTTTGATGCAGATGGATTGGCTGAGATCATTCGCCGAGATCCTGCTTCGATCCGATTTTCCGGAAAATCAGAGATTATGGAGCAATTTGAAAAGCATGAATAGGAATGGACTGCGGTGGGATTCTTTCAATAGCTTGCAGTTACATAGAATCTATTATATAGTAGAAGTGAGACACAAAAAAAGCCCCTTACTCCAAAAGGGGGACAAGCAACAAATCAATCTAGAATCAACCTCTAAGTTTTGCCATGCTATTCCAAAAAGGAGGTGATCAGACATGGCCAAAGATGTGCTCTGTGAAGTGAACACTTGCCGCCATTGGGGTGACGGCAATCAATGCCAAGCTGACAAAATCTACATCATTTCTCATAGTTCCCATGAAAAAGCACAAAGCTCTGCAGAAACAGATTGCAAAACATTCGAAGCTAAGTAATGGAGACAGGGAGGTAAGGAGGTCTGTCATTCCTTCCTCCCGCATTTATTCTAACATGAATGATAATCATTATCAAGCGTTTCTTTTATCATTTATTGGAGATTTTTACTCGCTATCTGTGCTTTCAAGGAAGTGGGATTTTTTGTACTCGGCATATGTTTTGCTGCTACATATTCATTGATAAAAAACTTTGATCCGCTGATGAATAACAGAAAATGACGGATCAAGGTCAGACACAATATAAAGGAGAAATCATAAATGACCGAATCCCGATTTGTTGAATTTTTTATTGAAGCGAAGAAATAGACGTATGCCGCTGAAGGAAATGCGACAGCCGTGCCTTCGCTATTGAATGGAGCAAAGCAGCTTGAATATCGCAAAGGCAGCTTCCTATACCGCGGATCTTTATTTCGGTTTTGCTTAGTTTGCCGGACAAGAAGTCGTAGGACAGGACGAGCAGCCGCTTTGATCAATGGTGTAGTTGGGAGGAGTGCTTATTTCTGATATGCCGCGCGAGCTAATCGCATCGATTTATGCTTTTTTGCGCCAAACGCTCTGATTTGTCGAGAGCGATGGCCCATATCGAGGGGCCAATATATTGAAATTGGCCGATATGCTTACCAAAACGAGTGGGTGGGAACCATTTACTCGGAAAGAGAGTATTTTTCACAACGGCGAAAAAGTGTACGAGCTTTGCTATAGTGGAGGATTCATTTGATAAGGGAATTTAGCGGCGATGGTTTGGGGAATATTTATGCTGGTTAAATCGTCATGGCTAATGAATGTGGTCGTTAGGGAGATGAGCTTAACCTGCTATTTTTTCTCTTAAACATTGGGGACGTGTTAGAAAAATGATAAGGCAGTTACAATGGCATTTATCCCGACGTAATTGGTCATCTTTGTCCAATGGGCAAGACGGGATTGTAGAAAAGAAAATAAGAAATTAGGATGGGATTGGGGTAAATGAAAAAAGAACAGGAGCTATTGAGCCGATTGCTTCATTGGGGAGAGGCTAACAGCGAGGTTCGAGCGATGATATTAACAAGCTCGAGGTCCAATCCTTATGTTAAAAAAGATATCTTTAGTGATTATGATGTTGAATTATATGTTAAAAATTTAACTCCTTTTCTAGATAGTGACCAATGGTTAAAAAGTTTTGGTGACATGATTACTTGCGTTCCGTTAAAACCGTTGGTAAATCAAAACAGGATCACCCGCCTTGTTCTCTACGAGGATGGGACAAAAATTGATTTTCAACTATTTACTGTGAAATCGCTAATAGCGCTTGTTCAGAAACCGCAGCTTCCTCCGGAATATGATAACGGTTATCAAATTTTACTTGATAAAGATCAGTTGACTCAGAAGCTAAAAACTCCAACTTATTCAGCATTTTTGACACAAAAGCCGACAGAAGAAGAGTATCTGGAGCTTATCAATGATTTTTGGTGGGATACGACTTATGTTGCTAAAGGACTATGGCGCGATGAATTATACTTTGCTAAGTTTATGCTTGATTCTGTGATCCGATTTCATTATTTGCAGAAAATGGTGGAATGGTATATAGGTGTTCAGTATGATTGGAAGGTGAATCCGAACAAGCATGGCCGATGGTTTAAAAGATATCTAGATGAAGAAACGTGGATCGAGCTTGAGTCGACCTTTGTCGGAAGCAACATAGAGGATAACTGGACGGCTCTTTTTGGCATGGCCGATTTGTTTACAAAGTTAAGCGCGAAAGTTGGCCAGTCATTAGGCTATACATATCCTAGCAAAGTGGAAGAAAAGATCAGAGAGTATTTGTTACAAGTAAGGCGGTTAGATAGATGTTAACCTGTCGGACTGTTTTTCCACGGTCGGGGCCAGGTCTAAAGACTGACCTTCTGGCCGTGGTTTTTACTGGACATTCCATTTCTGAGCCTATTCCCCCGCTCTGTTAAGAGGCGGAAGCTGTTATGAACGTCTTTTCATGTATATAAGCTTATATTTGTCCATAGCATTCGTTGCTTTTTAGTAAAATAATGGACCACGAACACTGGTCACCAGACATTCTTTTGGAATATTGGCTGAATGGAGGCAACGGTTGTGTTTTTATAAAAAAAGAGCGGCTTGAAAATTTCCTTTATGGAAACAGGAGATTTCGATATAATGGGAAAAAGAAGATAAGGCAAGAAGAGCGGGTCATAACGATGCGAGCCGCTTGCATTAAGCAGCCAAGTGTTCTTGACTGCGAATATGGACAATTCATAGTGCAGCGCACGTTTCTTATTTTGTCTGTCAATAAGTCTGAATATTCAGTTTATTATTGAACGAATAGGAGCTTCCGTGCAAATATCAAAGGTTTCATCAACCGGTTTCGCGATAAAAGAGACAGATGCTGCTTTGCTTCCCTCTCTTTCGTTTCAAAATATAGATAAAGAGGTGACAACGATGAATTTGCCAATGCAGCTTGAGAGAAAGGCAAGGACAAAAAAGAGAATTGCGATCTCGCTCGCTAGTGTATTGCTTGTTGCGATCGTCGCATGTGTGGCGATTTCCGTCTATGTTGGATGGAATTTAACGCATAAAGAACGAAAACCGATTTTAGAAACACCAAAAGATTATGGACTTGCCTATCAAGATGCCACCTTTATCAGCAAAGACGACGGGCTTAAGTTGAAAGGATGGATTATAGAACCGACCAAACAGGCTCGGATGACGATTATTTTTTCGCATGGCTACGGCGGCAACCGCTACGAGCCCAATGTTCCTTTTTTGCCGTTGGCTCAATCGCTAGCGGCGGAAGGATACCGCGTTATGATGTTTGATTTTCGAGCAAGCGGTGAATCAGAAGGCGATATGACTACGATTGGCGCAAAGGAAAAATACGACTTGCTTGGTGTGATTGATTATGCAAAACATCATTATTCTGAGCCGGTCGCGCTTTATGGTGTGTCGATGGGAGCTGCCACCTCCATTTTAGCTGCGGGAATGGATAAAGATGTAAAAGCGGTGATTGCTGACAGTCCATTTAGTGATTTAGAAAGCTATTTGCGCACTTATATGCCTGTATGGACCCATTTGCCCAACGTCCCATTTACTTACTTAATTATAACGCTTATTCCTATGTTGACAGATTTAAATCCGGCGGAATCAATCCCTATAAAAGCAGTGGATCAGATAGCACCGCGTCCCGTCTTATTTATCCACAGTAAAGATGATCCGTCGATTCCATACAAGGAAAGTGTAAGCATGTATAATAAACATCGCGATGTTTTTGAAATTTGGCTCACTGAAAAGGCCAAGCATGTGAAAAGCTTTGCGATGTACAAAGACGATTATATTCAAAAGGTGCTTCAGTTTTTAGAAAAAGTACAAAAGGCAGAATGATGACGTTGAACGAAGGATTTATGGAACGGGATTCTAGTTGCAAAGCGATCTCAAGCATTTTTCGATGTCCTGGCATGTCGACAGCCCTCCATTGTAAATATTCGAAAACTGGTCGTTTTTATTTGGCAAAAATTCTTGGATCAGTATCTTTTTTAAAGGAATAATTTACCTTTATGTAGTATTAACATCTACGTAGCCATTTGTATGAGGAGGGGATGTTTGTGAGCAATCGAAGAAAATGGTTTACTAGTCAGGATGTTGAAGGAATGATCGAGGAATTGGAAGAGTTTGCGACAGAGATAGGAAATCAGGCCGGCAACAGCAAAGATATAGAGAATCGAAGATTTTATGAAGGAATGGCTGTTGCTTGCAAGCTGATGGCGATGAAGCTAAAGAGGGGATTGGAGTATATTGATGAAACATTTTTAAACTGCGTGTATGAAAATATAAAAGCGCTAAGCGAAGAAAAAAGCCAGCATGTATTTGCGCGAGAAATAAAACAACGATGCTCCTTCTGCCTTCAGCACAAAGAGCCGCTCGTACAGGGGCCCTTTGCGTTGATTTGTCGGGATTGTCTGCGATTTGGCATAAAGGTCATGAGGAGCCGAAATGTCTAAAAGAAAAAAGGTGATGATGGATGGCGCGAAAAGTCGAAGTCGTTCCATTTTCCGAACAATGGGCGGAGCAGTTTCGTTGTGAAGCAGACAAAATGAAAGACGTCTTTCAAAACGGGTGCGTTGAAATCTACCATATCGGAAGCACCTCGGTCCCTGGAATGCGCGCCAAGCCCATCATTGATATCATGGTCGAGGTCCACAATCTTGACGAAGTCGATCGTTTTAATAAGCAAATGGCTGAGCTTGGTTATGAAGCATTGGGGGAACACGGGATTGCGAAGCGGAGATTTTTTCGCAAAAGAGGAGAAGAGCGGACGCATCACGTTCATGTGTTTCAAAAGGGGAGCGAACATATCGAGCGGCATTTGGCGTTTAAAGAATATATGGTCGCTCACTCCGATCAAGCTAAGGAATATAGCAAGCTGAAACAAATGCTAGCGCAACAATTCCCTTTGGATATTGGATCGTACACAGAAGGAAAGGATCCGTTTATCAAAAAAGCGGAACAAGAAGCGCTGGCATGGTATCGCAAGCGGAGAAAGGGGGAATCGAGTGCTGCTGAAACGGATTAAATGCGGTGTCTTTCCGGAGCAAAAGCGGAGGTTTTCGTTCGCACAAGAGCAATGGCAGGAATTAAAGGCGATTTCCGGCTTTCTCCAGCAAATAGGTGGTTGGAATGTAAACGATGCGAACGAGGCCTATATTTTTTCGTTCTGGGAAAATCATTCCGCCTACGAGGCATTTATGAAGCGGGATCACGATGAAATCATGGCGAAAAACAACCAGCGTGGCACCTATCATCGTCTTGCGGTTGACTTATATATGAAAGCATCACCCAATGACGATACTTTCTCTATTATGGAAATGCTGCGTAAAAGCAATGTGCTGCATGTATGGGAGCGCTGCGAACCATTGTCCGGTTCGTGGAGTGCAGAAGAATTTATTTGGTTTCAACATCTGCATGATCATCGTCGCTTGCTTATCGTCCCTGCTATGCCGCTGACGGATAGTGATGGGACGACCGTGGCAATTGAAGAGTCATGGACTACGTTTCGTTTTATGGAGGGGGAAGAAACATGAAGTGAAGAAGAGGGCTTTTGGTTTTTGGGTTGTGCCTGCTGCTTTTTCCGGCGCGCATTTGTGCTTCTCCTGCACCTAGTGAAATAACGAAAGCGAAGGAAAAAGCTCCGGTACACCTGATCGGCGTCGTCATCTCGGATCGGTTATATCAAGATCAAACAAACGAGGCCGATCATCCGTCACAAATTCGTCGCATGGCACTGTCAGTCAAGCAGCTGATCAAGGCTCCCCAAGAGCAATCCTTTTCCGAAGTGATCGTATATTATGTTTATAGGCCCTCGTGGATACAGGATGAACTGGGGAGCGTTCCATTAAGTGTCGCGGTTGGTGATGTGGTTGAAGTATGGCTGAAGCAAGGGAAAAGAGGATGGGAGCCTGCTTTAGGGGGATGGACGGTTCAGCATTTATCATATGCGGAAAAGCGCAGCGAACCGATTCCTGAACCGTTCTTGCATATGGCGGAACGCTATATAAAAACCTCTTGGCGTTACCATTCGGGTGGGATGGTATGGGGCGGAGTCATTTTTTTTCTTTTTGTCTTTGTTTTGTTTGTTAAATTGTTTAATCTGGATCGTGCCTCAACAGAAGATCGATGAAAATGCTGCCTTTTAGGGGAATCTATATGCTAGTGCATCAAGCATTGGAGAGGGTATGAAGTGAAAATCATTCTGTTTGATGGCGCTTGCAGCTTTTGCCATGCAAGCGTTCGATTGATTATTGAAAGAGACCCGCACGCTTATTTTCGGTTTGCCTCATTGCAGAGCGAAGCGGGACAAGCGCTATTGGAAGACGATCGAGTGCCTAGCCAGATTGATAGCTTGATATTGATTGACGGAAACACTTATTATACGAAGTCAAGCGCGGCGTTAAAGATATGCAAGCATTTGCGCGGATGGTGGAAGTGTCTATATGTATTCGTTCTTATTCCACGTCCGCTTCGCGATCTTCTCTACGATTGGATCGCCAAAAACCGTTATCAATGGTTTGGGACGACCGATCAGTGTTTGATTCCAACAGAGGACGTGCGAAGGCGATTTTTGCCATAAGGATACATGGATAAGGGAGGAATCAATGAAATTTTATATTGCCTCAAGCTTCGCTAATAAAGAAGTGGTTCGCCTCTGCGCCCGGAGATTGATCGTAAACGGTTTTACACAGACATATGATTGGACAAAAAACGAGCGTCCGACAGCCATTGAACAGCTTTCACAAATAGGGCAAAAAGAGGTGCGAGAGGTGATGGCAGCCGATTTTTTTATTATGTTGCTTCCGGCCAGGAAGGGGAGTCATGTTGAATTAGGCATTGCGCTTGCATCAGGCAAGCGCGTTTATATGTATTCAACTGATGAAGACATCTATCATTCGGAAACAACAGCAACATTTTATCATCTTCCCGAAGTCAAAAAATTGGTTGGTGCATTTGATTGTTTTTTGGAGCGGCTCATTTTTCATGAAGAAACGAATGAAGGTGGAGCATTCTGACGGCTAGCATTTCATGAAAAATTGGAGCGTGATTCACGAGCGAATGACGGCCGGCGCTTCCCGAAGTTTCGTTTTATTATAGAAACGATCACGATCGAAATCGCCAGTCCATCCATTACTTTTCTCGAACGGAGGGTCGACATTTTTCTGTTTGTTTTGCATCAAGTGTTCCAGCGATCGCCGTATGAAAATAGAGTTTTCGGCGATATTCCGGCAAAGGAGATAGGCGATTGATAGAATTAGGGAGAATCAAAGACAAAAGGCTTGTAATGGAATCGTAATAGATTTGTAACTGCTTTTTATTCTTTTTGTCATTGATTCGCCATTTTCTTTTAATATAATGATCCATGTTCGTAGAAACGGAGACTATCAATACATCGGGAGGAGCAACATGAAAAAAACGGCGATTTTTACAGGGACACTGATCACGTCTTTATTAGCAGGACAAACAGCTTTTGCTAGCAGTTACACAGTTCAAAAAGGCGATACGCTTTGGAACATATCGAACCAGTATCATACGACGGTTGAAACATTAATGCAAATGAACGGTTTAACTTCTGATCTTATTTTTCCTGGCCAAACATTAAAAGTGAGTGAGAAAGAAGATACATATGTAGTGAAAAAAGGCGATACATTGAGCGAGATTGCTAATCAATTTCATATAACGGTAGATTCATTATTGCAAATGAATCCAGGAATTTCTGATCCGAATTTTATTAAGGAGGGTCAAATTGTTTATTTAGTAAAACAGGTATCATCATCTACCCAATCTACTGCGCCGTCCTCTGCGAATGGCTATTATATTGTAAAGGAAGGAGACACACTTTCTGGCATTGCGGCAAAGTTTCAAACTACCATTCGCTCGTTGCTTGCGTTAAATCCGCAGATTGCTAATCCTAATCTGATTCGAGCTGGCCAGTCCATTAAGGTGGCAGGACAGCCAGTCAGTGTTGCCGAACAAAACCAAGCAGTGTCTTCCAGCACAGCGAAAAATGAACAGCCGCAAAAGGTCTCTTATTCAAACGAAAAAGTTTCTGCTGATCCGGTGCAAAACAACACAAAACCAACGACTCTCTCTTTAGCTGATAAAATTATTCAAATCGGCGAAAAGTATTTAGGAGCCAAATATTTATATGGTGCTAGTCCATCCCGCACCGATGCGTTTGATTGCTCTTCTTTTACCATGAGAGTATTTAGTGAAGCAGGAATTGCTCTGCCACGCAGTTCATCGGCGCAGGCGCAAGTAGGGACTCCGATCTCGATCAGCCAGCTTCAAAAAGGAGATCTGTTGTTCTTTGATACAGACTTCAATGGAACGATCAACCATGTCGGCATTTATGCAGGCGGCGGGCAAATGCTCAATGCCACCACTTCAAAAGGTGTCACGTATGTATCAATCAATATGGCCTATTGGCAAGAGCGTTTTGTAAAGGCTGTACGCGTTCTCAACTAATCTATTTAAACATTTATTAGTTGAAACGGCTTTGTTTCATCTTCAAGTTTCCTCCTAATTAATGAATGGAAAAGTGATAAAAGAGAAAAGTCAAACGCTTTGAAATGCATTTACTAGTATCAGAATCTCAGCTCAGAACCTCATATAAAAAGAAGAAGCTTCAAGGGTTGGCCCTTGAAGCTTTTTTAATTTCAAACCGAAAAACCCGTCTGCTTTACAAAAGGGTTTTTCGGTTAAACGGAGAATCATTTAACATGTTTATTGAGGAGATTTTCACAACGTATGGGGAAGAGGAATTTCATAGTGAATCGTTGGAGAAGGAGGGCGAACGATCATGCGTGTGGTAACAGCAGCTGAAATGTATGCCATTGACCGCTATACGATCGAGCATATAGGAATCAGTGAAGAAGCATTGATGGAAAATGCCGGACAAGCCGCTGCTAGAGTACTGCTTGAGCGCATTTCTCCGTTTCAGCGTATTGCTGTGTTAGCAGGTGCGGGCAATAACGGAGGGGATGGCTTTATTATGGCAAGAGTGTTGAAAAGCTGGGGCTATACCGTTGATTTATGGCTTATTCCCCCAAAAGAAAGAATAAAAGGAGCAGCCAAAAAAGCGCTTGAAATCTATGAAAATTGCGGTTATGAGGTGAAAAGCTTTATCGGAAATGAGCCGTTATTTTTTCAGCAAATGCTGAGCTATCACGTTTTGATTGATGCGCTGCTCGGAATCGGTGTGAAAGGGCCAGTCCAATCGCCTTATAAAGAAATCATCGATGCGATGAACCATCATCATGACGCAGTTGTATATGCTATTGATGTTCCAAGCGGTGTTCCGGCTGACGGTGGAGAGATAGGAGCGGCTGTTTATGCAGATATGACGATTACGATACAATATCCAAAACTGAGCGCTTATACATTTCCAAGCGCTGATTATTACGGTGAATTAGTAGTGGTTGATATCGGGATCCCTCCGCGTTCATCGGAGCACCATGCGGCTTTCCGTAAAGTATGGATGAAAGAGGACGTCATCCGCACGCTCCCAGAAAGAAAGCGCGCCTCACATAAAGGAGTGCATGGTAAGGGATTGATTATTGGAGGCTCTCAAAGGATGACCGGCGCCGTTATGATGGCAGCAAAGGCGGCTTTACGGAGCGGGGCGGGACTTTTGACGCTGGCCATTCCTGAAACGATTTATCCTGTGGTGGCTAGCGGCGTGCTTGAAGCGATGTATCATCCTTGTTCAGCGAAAAATGGCGGCTTTGCTGGAGAGATCGATTTGATCCATTTGGATATGGATGCCATCGCTATAGGGCCGGGGATGGGAAGGCTGGAAGGAACGAAACCGATCGTTCAAGCGGCTCTTGCCCAAGAAGTGCCAGTTGTTCTTGATGCCGATGCCTTATTTTTTTGGAGCGACTACGCTCGTTTTTTGAAAAAACGAACAAGCCCCACGATCGTGACCCCACATCCAGGAGAAATGGCGCGCATGCTTGGCCTATCGATTCGCGAGGTGGAAAATGACCGCTTTCAAGTAAGCAGACAAATGGCCATTGACTATGGGATCTACGTCGTCTTAAAAGGGCCTTATACGATTGTCGCTACCCCTGATGGAAAGCAGTATATCAATACGACGGGGAATCCGGCTCTGGCCAAAGGGGGAAGCGGCGATGCGCTTACAGGAATGATTCTTGCGTTTTTGATGCAGCATCGTTCGCTTGAAGCGGCGATCAGCAATGCGGTTTGGGTGCATGGAAAAGCAGCTGATTTTTTAGTGAAAACGAAGCATTCGCCATTCGATGTGCTGGCGACCGATGTAATCAGCGCCATTCCAAACGTCCTATCTTCGTTATGTAAAGGGAAAAAATGATGAGATATACGATGTTTCCATTAAGCGAGAATGCATTGACGATTCGCTTTTCGAATGAGATCAGCGACGAAGCACATGAGCGCGTTCAAAAACTAACTCGTTTGCTCCGTTGTGAAGCGATGGAAGGGATCATAGATATCGTCCCTGCCTTTTCATCGGTTACGGTCTATTACAACCCGCTTGTGCTTGGGACATATGAACAAGCAAGCCGAGACATCAGCGAGAAAGTGGAAGGAATGGAGAGAGCGGCTTCAGCTTTAGCAGGACGCACGGTGGTAATCCCGGTTTGTTATGGGGGAGAGTTCGGACCTGATTTGCCAGAAGTAGCGCAGTATCATGGCATAACGGAGGAAGAGGTGATTCGTCTTCATTCGGCAGGAACATATAAAGTATATATGATTGGGTTTGCTCCAGGATTTGCGTATTTGGGAGGGCTGCCATCGCAGCTTGCCACCCCGCGCCGCGCTGTTCCACGCTTGCTTGTCCCAGAGGGATCTGTCGGTATTGCCGACCGCCAGACGGGAGTATATCCGCTTGCTACACCGGGGGGATGGCAAATTATCGGGAAAACTCCACTGTCTTTATTCTGTGCAGAGCGGCAGCCTCCTAGCTTGTTGCAAGCTGGAGATGTTGTGCAGTTTCATCCGATGACGGAGAAAGAATATAGGATGTGGAAAAATAATGGGGATTTTTGTTCTTGATGGAGGCTTTTTCACAACTGTACAAGATTTGGGGAGATGGGGGGGTCAAAAAGACGGTGTGCCGGTCAGCGGCGTTATGGATGATTTTGCGAGCCGCCTTGCTAATTTTTTAGTCGGAAACGAAGCAAATGAAGCCGTGTTAGAAATAACCATGCTGGGTCCGACCCTGCGTTTTGAAATAGGAACGGTTGTCGCTATTTGCGGCGGCGAATTTTCTGGCAAACTGAACGATCAGTCCGTACCGCTGTGGCAGCCGTTTATGGTACAACCGGGCGATATACTTGCCATTGGCGCCTGTCGGATAGGCTATCGGGGATATGTCGCTGTTTCTGGAGGATTGCATGTTCCGCCGCTGATGAACAGCCGTTCAACCTACACGAAAGCCGCTATTGGCGGCTTTTATGGCCGCCCTTTGCAAAAAGATGATGAGCTTTCGCTGCGGCCAGCTCCTTGTTTGCCAGAATGGCCGCCTTCATGGGGAATCGCTTTTTCTATACGTCAATATATCAACAGTCAAGAAAAAGTGATTCGTGCCGTAGAAGGACCAGACTTCCACACGTTTACAAAAGAAAGCATTGAACATTTTTTTACCGAAGTATATGAAGTCACGACACAGTCTGATCGGATGGGCTACCGGCTGCGAGGTCAAAAGTTGCAGAGAAGTGTGGACCAAGAGATCGTTTCAGAAGCGGTGACGTTTGGAACCGTACAAGTGCCCGCGTCCGGCGATCCAATTGTGTTAATGGCGGATCGGCAAACAACCGGCGGCTACCCGCGTATCGCTCAAGTATTAGCTGTCGATTTGCCAATTTTAGCACAAGCGCGCCCTGGCGATCGCATTCGCTTTCAACCATCATCTTGGCAGGAAGCGCAGCGATTATACATCCAGCGCGAGCGTGAGATGATGTACTCAAGAGCGATCATCCGCCAAAAATGGAGGGAGATAAATGGCGCAAATCGATTTAAATTGTGATTTTGGTGAAGGCTTTGGTATATATGAGCTTGGCGAAAACGAAATATTGCACTATGTCACATCCGTTAATATAGCATGCGGATTTCATGCCGGCGATCCGGTTGTCATGAGGAAAACCGTGCAGATGGCGCTTGAAAAGGGAGTGGCGATCGGTGCACATCCTGGTTTTCCTGATTTGCTTGGCTTTGGACGCCGCCATATGCATGTCACTTTTGAGGAGGCGTATGCCTACGTTGTTTATCAAATTGGAGCGCTGTCGGCATTTGTCAAGGCGGAAGGAGGCCGGCTTTCTCATGTCAAGCCGCACGGCGCCTTGTATAATATGGCGGCGAAAGATGCAGAATTGGCGGAAGCGATCGCTCAAGCGGTGCGGGATGTGGATTCGTCGCTCGTTTTATATGGGCTTAGCGGAAGCGAACTGATTCGTGCCGGCAAACGGTTTGGTTTGAGAACGGCAAATGAAGTGTTTGCCGACCGGACCTATCAAGAAGATGGCTCACTCACTCCAAGAAGTCATCCACGGGCCTTGATTACGAACGAAGAGGATGCGGTGCGTCAAGTGGTGAAAATGGTGCGCGAACGCTGTGTTCGTTCGCTTGCAGGTACTGATGTGGAAATTGTGGCAGAAACGGTGTGTGTTCACGGTGACGGGAGTCAAGCCGTTTCGTTTGCGAAGCGGTTAGTTCAAGCGTTGCATGGTGCAATGATTGAAATCCAAGCGATTGGATAACGAAAACGTGATATATTCCGGCGTCATTCACGGTAAATGTATTTTTCTGTCTGTCCGTTCGTCCGGATTCTCGCGGCAAAGGAAGCGCAAAAGCGATGTGGCAAGGCCGCTAGCGAATGGCGGAGGATATAGAAACCATTCCTTTACTTATAAGCTTTGAGCAACGTTTGGATTCAGAAAGAGGTGGGACAATGCATCATAGAACATGATGGAAGTCACCTTTCATCAATCGTAGTTTCATCATTTCGTTACACCATTTTTTCACACCGTTCTTATGGCTGCTAGTATTTGGCTTTCATTTGTTTGTTACAAAGAAAAAGCTCGGTCGTAACAGCCGAACTTTTTCTTTAGATTCGTTTCAAACGAACAGAAGCCGGTTGTTATACAATAATCCGTTCCGGATGGGTGTATATATTGAGGGTTGTTCCGCGAATAAAGCCGACAACGGTCATGTGCAAGTCATCGGCAAGCTGTAACGCTAAATCGGTCGGGGCCGATTTTGAAAGTACGATTCCTGCCCCCATTTTCGATGCCTTCAGCAATATTTCCGAAGATACGCGGCCGCTGAAAGCGACGAGCTTGTCACGCATCGGAATCGCATGGCGCAAACAATAGCCATAAATTTTATCAAGAGCATTGTGACGACCGATATCAGAGCGGGCGATGATCATCCCTTCTTCATTGCATAAGGCTGCATTATGCACTCCTCCTGTATGGCGAAAAACCGTGCTTTCATTTTGCAATGTATTCATAAGAGCGAAGCATTGCTCAACGCGGATGCGTGTGGAGGTTGTAATCGTTTTTGCTGTTTTTACATCATTTAATAAATAAAACTGTCGGCTTTTTCCACAGCATGAGCCGATGAACCGTTTGGAAAAAGAAGAAGCTGGGGCTAGAGGTACGGACAGATCAACATAGGCAAACCCTTGCTCTTCGTCAATGGATAGTTGGTGAATATCATCGTGGAAACGAATCACTCCTTCAGAAGCAAGGAAGCCGAGAACAAGCTCATCAAGGTGCTCTGGCGAACAAACGAGCGTGGCAAACTCCTCTCCATTCACGATAATGGTCAATGGCTGTTCAAGAACAATGGCGTCCTCTTGCTCGTGAAGTTCTCCCTCCATATATTTATAGATTTGCTTGGCAGTCGTTATATTCGATTTCACCCTTTTCACCTTCTTTTCATATATAACCCCGAAGCTATTAGGCGTATATAAAGCCGGGTGAATCTTTCACCCTTTTCCTTTTAGAGATGTCCTCTTGTGTGGTGATAGAACTCCAATGGAATGTGCCCATCTTTCTTCCTTCCGTGGGCAGGCATGAGAAACAAGTCAAGAACTTGCCTGCGACTGTCGAAACCATCGAATTCTCCTTTGATTTACTCTATTCAATGAAGTGATGTTTTTCTTGTTTGACTGGTCGGATCAGGATCGCTGATTTATACCATTCATCCTCTCCTTTTTATTGATCATGCTCAAAGGATCAGCTGCATATTGATTGAGGAAATAAGAAGGGATGATATAATATAATAATACCATAAAAATGTAGGAATGTTTCGAAAATAGGATGACCAATAAAAAGGAGGAGCGAAGATGGGCAAAACGAAACACACCGGCCCAATCAAACTGAATCAGCGTCCCCAACCCTCGCTTTGGGCGAGCCTTTTGCCGATGGGAGTTGGAAAGATAAAGCCTCATCATCTCCGTGATACTTTAAAAGTGATGCTGGAAAACAAAGACCAGCTTGCTTATGCCTACCGCATTTTAACGCAGGGAGTATGCGATGGTTGTGCGCTCGGTGTATCCGGACTTCATGATCAAACATTGACAGGTCCGCATCTTTGTACGACTCGTTTAAACGTACTTCGTCTAAATACGATGCCAGCAATGGACCCAAAATGGCTGGAAGATGTGGAGGAGCTGCGCAAAATGGACAGTACAGAGCTGCGCAAGCTTGGCCGCATTCCCTATCCACTGTCACGAAAACCAGGAGAAAAAAAGTTTACAAGAATTAGTTGGAATGAAGCGCTTGAACGGATTGCCCGAAAAATCCGCTCACTTGATCCGAAACAGATCGCTTTTTATTTGACAGCGCGCGGCATTACGAATGAAGTGTATTACACTGCCGCCAAGGTAGCGCGCTTTTTAGGAACAAACAACATCGATAATGCTTCACGCATTTGTCATTCACCAAGCAAAACAGCGTTAAAGCGTTCACTTGGAATCGGTGCATCAAGCTGCAGCTATAAAGATTGGATCGGCACAGATGTTCTTGTCTTTTGGGGATCTGTGGCTGCCAACAACCAGCCGGTATCGACGAAATATATGTACGCTGCGAAAAAAGCAGGCACGAAAATCATCGTTGTGAATCCGTACCGTGAGCCGGCTATGGAAAACTACTGGATTCCGTCCATTTGGGAAAGCGCTTTATTCGGAACAAAAATCGCAGATGATTTTTATCAAGTCCATATTGGCGGAGATATCGCCTTTATAAATGGAGTTATCAAGCATTGGTTTGAGATGGAGGATGCAATTAATTGGGAGTTTGTCTCCAAACACACGAACGGTGTTGACGAGCTGCGTTCGCATGTCGCGAAATATGATTGGCAGACGCTTGAGCAGTCATCGGGGCTTTCAAAGGAACGAATGTATGAGTTTGCTAGATTACTGGCTAATGCCAAGTCAGCTGTATTTGTTTGGAGCATGGGATTGACTCAGCACCGGTTCGGTACGGATAATGTGTCACAAGTCGTTAACCTTGCCTTGCTTCGCGGGTTTATCGGACGTGAGCATTGCGGCGTCATGCCGATTCGCGGCCATAGCGGTGTGCAAGGTTCGGGGGAAATGGGGGCTGACCCATTTGTTCTTCCGGGCGGCGAATTTGATGAGGAAAATATTACCCGTCTTGAACAAATATGGGGCTTTCCGATTCCTCGCTGGCAAGGGGACACAATCGGACAAACGATTGAAAACATCTTGCTTCCAGATGGTCATGAACGAAAAATGAAGCTGATGTATACGAGCGGCGGCAATTTTCTTGAGACGATGCCGAATCCTGATTTCGTTCGCCAGGCGCTTGAACAGTTGGAGCTGCGCGTGCATCAAGATATTATTTTCAATACTTCAACACTCTTAGATGCGAAGGAAGAGGTGATTATTTTACCGGCGATGACGCGATACGAGCAGCCGGGTGGCGGTACCTCGACCAGCACAGAGCGGATGGTCTATTTCAGCCCGGAAATTGACGGCCCACGCATTGAGGAAGCGCGCGCGGAATGGGAAATTTATGTTGATCTCGCCTCTAGAGTCAAGCCGGAACAAAAGCATCTCATCGAGTTTCAAAACGCCCAGCAAATTCGCGACGAAATTGCGGTGGCCAACCGAAACTACGACGGCATTCAACATTTGCGGAAAAAAGGTGATGTGTTTCAATGGGGCGGCGCGTGGCTTTGTGAAGGCGGCATATGCCCGACCCCAGACGGCCGCGGAAACCTTATTCCGATCGAATTGCCAGAGCTGCGCAAGACGGAAGGCAGCTTTTTTGTCACAACAAGGCGGGGCAAGCAGTTCAACTCGATGGTCTATAGCGAGAAAGACCCGTTTAATAACGCCGACCGTTATGATATTTTGCTGAACGAAGAAGACGCCAAATCGCTCCATATTCGCGACGGTGAACCGATCGTTGTGTACAACCGGCATGGCATGATGCAGGGGAGCGCCAAATACGCGGACGTCAAACGCGGCAACATCGCCGTCTATTGGCCGGAGGGAAATGTGCTCATTCCAAAAGGAGTGTATGAAACGTACGCGCACATTCCGGAATACAATACGGTGGCCATCGTTGAAAAAGCGGAGCATTATCATGCGCAAAAGGATCAAAACTATGCAGAAAAACGGATTGAAGAGCTCGAATTAAATGTAGAATAACGTTTGCGAAAGCGCCATTCCAAATAAGAGGGAATGGCGCTGTTTTTTTATGGGGGCATCAAGCGCCGAAATGTTAGGGGTTCAGCAAAAGAGAGGCAGGACGCAACGATGAAAGGGGTTGTATCGACTTAGACCACACTTGATATGCATGGTGCTTCTTGAGAACAAAGGCGGCTCATAGAGTTGTGTCCATAGTATAGAGACGATCGAGCCGCACGTTTTTGCTATACATGCAATTTTTTTCTGTATAATTTCCTCTTTTTGTTAAAAGATAAAAATAACATGATCAGACAAGAGGAGGAGAAGAAATGACGATAACAGAAAAGCGACTTTTGCTCTTCTCATTCCTTGTGATCGCTTTGTTTGTATCGCCTTATTTTATTTTAGGCGAGAATGCGCATATGCGAGTACATGATAATTTAGATTCCAACATCGCTTGGTACAAGGTGCTCGCCAACAGCGGTCAGCTGTTTGGGCCGGTGGGGGCGGTCATTCCGCAAATCATTAACGGTCTGCCGCGAAATGCCTTTGGAACAGAATTTAGTGGAATCGTATGGCTCCATGCGTTATTTCCATCGATTTATGCTTATGGACTCAGCCAGCTGATTACAAGGGTATTTGCTTTTATCGGAATGTACTTATTGCTGAAAACGCATGTTATGAGGGAGAAAGAATGGGCATGGATTCGCATTGGTGTAGCACTTGCTTTTGCATTAACACCATTTTGGCCGTCCGGAATGTTAAGCACTCTTGGTATGCCGCTGGCACTTTGGGCGTTTTTAAATATTCGCGCTGGCAGGCGGTCGTGGGTGGATTATCTCGTGCTTACACTATTGCCGCTATACTCTGGTCTTGTACTTGGTTTCTTCTTTTTCCTCAGTGCTCTGGGCATTTGGTGGCTTGTGGATGCATTGAGGTATAAAAGATGGAATCTGCGCTTTTTGGCCGCCATCATCTATATGACTGTGTTATATTTAGCCGTTGATTATCGGCTTGTTCATTCACTTCTATTTTCCGAAGAGCCAACAAGCCGCGATGAATATTTTCATGCTGATCTTTCTTTTTGGCGTGCGGTTCGTTTGACATTTAAAAATTATATTCTTGGTCATACGCATGTCATGACCGTGCACGGACTCGTGATTTTACCAATCACGCTTTTCGCCTTGTATTTTGTGGGAAAAAGGAAGAAATGGCGGCAAGAAAAGCTGTTTTTATTTCTCCATGTGCTTAACTTTGCCCTTTCCCTGTGGTATGCGTTTTGGTTTTATCGAGGGTGGCTGCCACTTACAGAACGGTTTGATCTTCTTAATAAGTTTAATTTTGCCCGCTATCACTTCTTGCGACCTATGGTGATTTACGTATTGTTTGCTCTTTCATTGCGAATCATATGGCAGCATGCTAAAGCATGGAAAAATGTTGTGTGGCTGGCGCTTGCGCTGCAGCTTTTTATTTTAGCTATATTTAACGAAGAAATTATGTATCAAAATAAGCCGTCGTTTCGCCAGTTCTACGCTGAAAAACAATTCGCGGAAATTAAACGTTATATCGCGCGGCCCGTTGATACATACCGCGTTGCCAGCATCGGCATTCATCCGGCCATTGCTCAATATAACGGCTTTTATACGCTGGATACGTACAACAATTTTTATCCGCTTGAATATAAACATCAATTTCGGCAAATCATTGCTCCTGAGCTAGCAAAAAACCAGACGCTGCGCAAGTATTTCGATAAGTGGGGCGGCCGTTGCTATTTATTTGTCGATGAGCTTGGCAAGCACTACATGTTTAAAAAGAATTCAAAGAAGAAAATTCAACATTTAGAGCTGAATACCGATGTATTCCGCAAGATGGGCGGCCGTTATATTTTTTCGGCGCTTCCGATCGAAAACGCAGCCCAAAATCAGCTACGGCTTGAGAAAGTGTTTCATTCCAAGGAATCCGCATGGACGATTTATTTATACAAACTAGCATCATAGGGAGGAGAGCATCATGAGCGAACCTGTATTAACGATTGTTGTACCTTGCTACAACGAAGAAGAAGTGCTTCCGGAAACGATTCGGCAGCTGCGCGAACTGCGCGAGCAGCTTGTCAGGGAGCGGCTTATTTCCGAATATAGTGCTTTACTATTTGTCGATGATGGAAGCCGAGATGCAACATGGACGATCATTTACAAAGCGAGTTTGCATTATCCGGAGGTCAAAGGGGTCAAGCTTGCCCATAATGCCGGCCATCAAAATGCGTTATTAGCTGGTTTGTTTTCCGCAAAAACTCGCTCAGATTGTATCATTTCCATTGACGCCGATCTACAGGATGATGTGTCGGTCATCCGCCAGTTTGTACAAAAATTTCATGAAGGGTATGAGATTGTATACGGGGTTCGCAACCGCCGCGATACAGATACGTTTTTCAAGCGTCATACAGCACAGGGATTTTATAGAATGATGAAGGCGATGGGCGTTCACCTTATATATAATCATGCCGATTACCGCTTGATGAGCAGGCGGGCGGTTGAAGAGCTGGAACGATTTGAAGAAGCCAATTTATTTTTGCGAGGAATTGTTCCATTGCTTGGATTTCGTTCAACTGTTGTTTATTATGATCGAAAGGAACGACTTGCCGGTGAAACAAAATATCCGCTAAAAAAAATGATTTCCTTTGCTCTTGACGGTATTACGTCATTTAGTGTGACACCTATTCGTTTTATTTCCATGATCGGGTTTGTTTCTTTTTTTGTCAGCCTGTTATTTGGTGCTTACTTCCTGTTTTTAAAATGGACCGGTCACACACAAACGGGATGGACATCGTTGATTACATCGATTTGGCTGCTTGGAGGATTGCAGCTGATTGCTTTTGGGCTAATCGGTGAATACATCGGAAAGATTTATAAAGAAACGAAACGGCGCCCTCGTTATATTGTGGATTTAGATTTATTTAATTTGCCATTGCCGCGATCTTCCTCGTTTCATGAAGAGCCAAGAAGAACGGAATCATTGCCGGGAGGGAGCACATAATTTTTTGCTTGCATTCTCGGGCGAGAAGGGGTAGACTGTGCTTGTAAACAGTGAAAAGGATACGGGAGTCTGTGGAATCAGGCTGAGAGTACGGCTATCATCCGCCGTTGACCGTTTGAACCTGTTGGGTAATGCCAGCGTAGGGAAAGTGATAGAGGCGATATAGATGCACTTTGCTTACGCGCAAAGTGCATTTTTATTTGCAAATCCAGCTGGACAAACGAATAAGGGAGAGGATGGAAAAGATGAATTTGCAACATGTGGCAGAAGTACTCGATCAAGTGCGCAAGGCTAATCCACTTGTGCATAACATCACAAATGTAGTTGTGACCAATTTTACAGCAAATGGTCTGCTTGCGCTTGGCGCTTCACCAGTGATGGCCTATGCCAAGCAAGAAGTAGCGGATATGGCGCGAATTGCCGGAGCGCTTGTTTTAAATATCGGCACGCTAAATGAACAGGAAATTGAAGCGATGCTGATTGCCGGCAAGGCAGCAAATGAACAGGGAGTTCCTGTGATTTTCGATCCGGTTGGAGCGGGAGCGACGCCATATCGCACGGAAACCGCCCGAAAAATAGTCCGTCAATTAAATATTGCCGTCATCCGCGGCAATGCAGCAGAAATCGCGAATGTTATCGGCGAGCGGTGGGAGATTAAAGGAGTGGATGCCGCCGAAGGAAGCGGCGATGTGGTGGCACTAGCGAAAAAAGCAGCACAGCAGTTAAAAATGACAGTCGCTATTACCGGAAAGGACGATGTTGTCACAGACGGAGCGACGGTTTATGTGGTTCATAACGGTCATTCGCTGTTAACAAAAGTCACTGGGACAGGCTGCCTTGTCACATCTGTAATCGGAGCGTTTGCGGCTGTTGAAAAGGACTATGCAGCAGCGGCAACAGCGGCGCTTGTCAGCTATGGCGTGGCGGCGCAACTAGCTGCTGATGAAGCGGCAGAGTATGGGCCTGGAAGCTTTCAAATCGCCTTTTTAAATCAGTTGGCCAAAGTTGGCGCGGAGGCCATTAGTCAATATGGATCCTTTACCAAAGTTGAATGAAGGGGAGAGACATGGTGAATCAAGTTTATAAAGCATTAACGATTGCTGGGTCAGACAGTGGAGGTGGAGCCGGCATTCAGGCGGATTTAAAAACATTTCAAGAGTTACGCGTCTTTGGAATGTCTGCATTAACGGCGGTAACGGCGCAAAATACGCTTGGCGTGCAGGGAGTGTATCCGCTTTCTGTAGAAGCCGTTGAGCAGCAGATTGAATCCATTGGTACGGACTTAGGAGCAGACGCCGTCAAAACGGGCATGTTGTTTAATGCAGATATCATCCAAGCCGTAGCGAAAAAGGTGAAGCAATTTGGCTGGCGTCGGCTTGTCGTTGACCCGGTTATGATCGCTAAAGGCGGGGCACCACTTTTACAGGAAGCAGCGGTGTCAGCGTTAAAAACACATTTGTTGCCGCTGGCGATGGTAGCCACTCCTAACATTCCAGAGGCAGAAGTATTGACGGGGATGAAGATCCGCACATTAGAGGAACGCCAAGAAGCGGCAAAACAGCTTCACAAAATCGGAGTCACGTACGTGGTCATTAAAGGAGGCCACGATGATGTTGAAAATGCAGCGGTTGATTTGCTATATGATGGCCGTGAATTTTCCTATTTCAAGGGCGCCCGAATTGAAACGAGACATACGCATGGAACAGGCTGCACGTTTGCCGCTGCAGTAACAGCGGAGCTTGCTAAGGGGCGCAGCGTCCATGAAGCGATCGAAACAGCGAAAGCATTTATTCAAGCCGCGATTGAAAACGAACTGGGGATCGGCAATGGGCATGGCCCAACCAACCATTGGGCGTATCGGCAAAAATGGATGTCGTAGGTGATGAAAATGGCGCAAACTTCAATGGATAGTCTGAAAGAGCAATTACGTGTTTATTTTATTATGGGAAGCAACAATTGTGAACGAAGTCCGTTAGAGGTGCTGACAGAAGCGATTGAAGGCGGAATTACGATGTTTCAATTTCGCGAAAAGGGCAAAGGGGCTCTTTCGAAAAAGGAGCAGTATGCATTAGCCAAAGAGTTGCAAGCGCTTTGCCGGAAGCACCATATTCCGTTTATTGTGAATGATGATGTGGAGCTAGCATTAGAGCTTGATGCTGATGGGGTCCATATTGGACAAGACGATGAACGGGCAGATGTCGTACGAAAAAAAATAGGAAATAAAATTCTCGGCGTTTCAGCTCATAATTTGGCAGAAGCGAAACGCGCCATTGAGCAAGGCGCTGACTATCTTGGAGTCGGTCCTATTTTTCCAACCAGCACAAAAGAAGATGCAAAAGAGGCACAAGGAACGGCCGTTCTTCGTCTTATGCGTGAGCATGGTCTGTCGATACCGATCGTGGGCATTGGCGGAATTACCGCGAACAACGCAAAGAAGGTTATTGCCGCTGGAGCAGACGGGGTGTCTGTCATTAGCGCGATCAGTTTAGCTCCTTCTCCTAAAAAAAGTGCGGAATGGCTGGCAAGAGCGGTTTCTGAAGCACTGAACGAATAAGGATGTCGATCATTGGACTACTCCATATCCCGACAGAAGACTATGGCCTCAAGGAACATGACGGACATCGCTTCATGAGTTAGAGAGAGAAATGTCGGTTGGCATTGGCCAAAGTAGTGGAATCACAAGAATCTATGTGCTATTCTATACTTGTAAGTGGTTCTTGGAAAAACTGAAGATAGAGGATTGTGACAAGGAACACCGTCCGTTACGTAAAAGCTTCAACGTTCCCTTGTCTGTGCACGGTTCGAAGCAACGAAAACCGAGCCCAGTCGAACGTGTGAAGCGGACGAATGTACAAGCTTTCTTGTCGTTTCCCGTTGGAACAACGGGGAAGGTCTGCTAGCTGAAAAACCGAAGGATGTTTCCATGTTCGCAGGAATCTCCCACTTTGAAGCGAAAGTGGTAGTAATTCAAAGATGATATGATATAATGGAAAAGGAAAAGACGAAAATGAAGCGCATGGAGTGAATGATATGAACATAGGATTTGGCGAGATTGCCTTGATCGTATTTTTTGCCCTGTTACTTTTCGGCCCGAAAAAGCTGCCAGAGCTTGGACAAGCAGCTGGAAAAACGCTCCGCGAATTTAAAAATGCTACAAAAGGCATCATGGATGACGAAGAACAGAAAACGAAAAAGCACGACTGAAAAAACCGCTTGGCATAGCCGAGCGGTTTTTTAGTCTAATTCACATTCTTTGAGGGGAACGACCTTTGTCTTTTTCACGATTTTATAGCCAAGCCAAACCGCTAAAAACAATGGCAGTCCAATGTAGGAAACGAGAATGCCGTACCAATCGATTGACTTCCCCATAAAGGCCCCATAGTTCTGTCCCAAAATGACAATCGTGCAAAGCACTAGAGCGAACAATGGTCCAAATGGAAACCATTTGGCTTTATAAGGAAGATCATTGAGATCGCGCCCTTGCGCGGCATATGCTTTGCGGAAACGGTAGTGACTGACCGCGATGCCTAGCCACGCAATGAATCCCGACATACCAGAGGCATTTAATAACCATACATAAACGGTGCCATCGCCAAAGAACGAAGCCAAAAAAGCAAGCGTTCCTAGTGAAGCTGTGACTAGTAATGCATTAACAGGAACACCGCGGTGATTTAGCTTGGCCAGAAATTTTGGCGCTTTTCCTTCTTTTGCTAGATCCCAAAGCATTCGAGTAGACGCATACATACCGGAATTTCCGGCTGATAAAACCGCTGTTAAAATGACGGCGTTCATAACGGATGCAGCCAACGCAATGCCAGCTTTATCAAAGACGAGAGTAAATGGGCTGACCGTAACGTCGCTATTCGCTAGATTTTCATTTGTATACGGAATAAGCAGCCCGATTGCTAAAATAGCCAGTATATAAAATAGCAAAATACGCCAAAATACTTGACGAATGGCGCGAGGAATGTTTCGTTTCGGATCCTCGCTTTCACCGGCTGCAACCCCAAGCAGCTCTGTTCCTTGGAAAGAAAATCCTGCGGCCATAAAAATGCCGAGAGTCGCCATGAACCCACCATGGAACGGAGCGTCGTCGATGGTGAAGTTTCTAAATCCAACCGCTTCACCACCCATAATACCTACAATCATGAAAAAGCTGACAATAAGAAAAATAATAACCGTTACTACTTTAATAAGGGAAAACCAATATTCGGCTTCACCAAATCCTTTTACAGATAAATAGTTAAGTAAAAACATAATCACTAAGCATAATGCGCTCCATAAAAGTGAAGGGCTATTCGGAAACCAAAATTTCATGATCATAGTCACAGCCGAGAGTTCTGCGGCAATTGTAATGGCCCAGTTATACCAGTAGTTCCATCCTAAAGCAAATCCGAGAGCAGGATCGACAAATTTCGTTGCATACGTACTAAACGTTCCGGTAACGGGCATATAAGCGGCCATTTCCGCAAGGCTGGTCATCAAAAAATATACCATCACTCCAATCGCGATATACGCTATGAGCGCTCCACCCGGTCCAGCGGTATGAATCGCTCCGCCGCTTGCTAAAAACAACCCAGTACCAATCGTTCCCCCAAGAGAAATCATTGTTAAATGCCTTGTTTTTAGCTTTCGTTGCAGCTGGTTAGGCGAAGCCGGTGTGGCGGCTTCCTGTTTTTGAATGACGCTTTCCATGTTTTCATCGCTCCTTTTTTTCATGTTGTCATGGAAAGGAGCCGGGCAATAAAAAAAGCCGCCGAAGGAGATTCGGCGGCAATGCAATCATTACCCGTATCAACCCTTCCGTGAAGATAGCGCCCCACGGTTGCTTTACGCAAACCGTGACAGTGCTGCCCCTATTCGGTGACAGCCCCAGTTCGCACATCCAGAGAAATGTGCCAACTTCGGCGGCTTTTCCCTTCGAGCGAAGTCTTCAATGTTCTCTGCATCTCGTTCGCTGTACTCATAAAAGCCGCAACCTCTACCTCATCGGGTGAATGAGGATGCTATTCATTTTGTTCCATGATGATTATAAAACAATTTTTGTACAAAAACAATATTTATTTATGCTTCAATCGCAAAAAAGCCAAACCCTTCTATGTTTACTATATACGTGGAATAGAGCGAGAGGCATGGAACGATAGAAATCCTGTTTCGTGAACTACTCACCACTTAGCTAAAGCTTGAAGTGGGAGCTTCTCAGTTCCACGACGAAAGCCGCCTTTCGTCTCCCTGAGCGTGACTTCGGGTCGTTCCAACCCTAGATGTCCGACAATTCGGAGTTCTTTTGTACCTTGGATATTTTACGCATGGAAGGATCAGCTTGGTTTTCGCATTTTATTTTCTCCATGCAACCTCCTATATCTAGTTATGAAAGAACGACATAGGTTTATTTTACCACAGGGTCAGACAATTGAACAGGCAAAAGCCTGTCCTTGTCCGAAGTCGATTCATCTCCCACTTTCATCAAGCTTCGCAAGATTTAGAAATGGGAGACTTCTCGACTGAAGAATGTTAAAACGACCAATGGTAAATAAGCAAAGAAAAAAGGATTCACGATATAAGTGAATCCTTTTTTCTTTATTATTCTGACATTTCTACAAGTTTTTTCGATAATAATAACAGAACAAAGCCAAGAACAATGGTAATGCCGCCAATTAAGCTGAAAATTTCTAGATAGCCTAATGACTCCGTAAAAGCTGCTAATTGACCTGCTAAAATATTCGCGATACCAGTTGCTGATAACCAAACTCCCATTAGCAGGGAAGCGAGACGAATCGGTGCGATGCGGCTTGTAAGTGATAGCCCAACCGGTGATAGGCAAAGCTCACCAAGCGTATGCAAAAAGTATGTTAAAACAATAAATAATGCATTTGCTTTTACCGTAATGTGTTGCTCGTCGCTTCCGGTTTGCAGCAGAGCAGGAACCAAAACAGCAAATCCGAGACCAAGCAAAATCATACCTAATCCCATCTTTGTCGGAGCTGATAAATCACCGCGTTTAGAGTTAGCCAATTTTACCCATAATGCAGATAAAACGGGTGTTAATAGAACGATAAATAATGGATTTAATGATTGAAACCAAGAGGTTGGCATGGTCCAGCTGCCGATGGATTTATCGACGAACTTATCGGTATACAATGTAAGCGAGCTTCCTGCTTGTTCGAAGCCAGCCCAGAAAAAGACAACAAAGCACATTAAAATTAAGATCACACGAATGCGCTGTTTTTCTTTTTTTGTTAACGGCTCTTTTGGCGCAGTTGAAGCTGTTTTCTGTTTGCCAATCGGCTTTTTGCCGATTTCTCCTAGATAACGATTTCCTAATAGATTAAAAAATACTTGACCAATTATCATACCGATGGATGCGGCAAGGAAACCATATTTAAATCCATACTGCACGACGCCATTGACAGTCGTTTTAAAATAATCTTCAGCTAAAAATCCACAGATCAGCGGAGCAAAAAAGGCGCCGATGTTAATTCCCATATAGAAAATGGTAAAGGCTGCATCGCGGCGCTTGTCATTTGGTCCGTACAATTCACCGACAAGCGTCGAAATATTAGGTTTAAAGAAACCGTTTCCGATAATTAATAGTAAAAGCCCCGTATATAACCCTATTTTTGTATTGACCGCAAACAGTATAAGATTGCCGACGGCCATAATAATTCCGCCGATGGTAATAGCTAAGCGACGACCTAAAAAGCGGTCAGAAAGGTATCCACCGATAATAGGGGTAAAATAAACAATCCCTGTAAAGAACCCATAAATACTTACGGCGATTCTTTGATCAAATCCTAAACCGCCACTAATGGTTGCTGTCGTTAAATAAAGAACTAGGATCGCCCGCATTCCATAGTAGCTAAAACGCTCCCAAATCTCGGTGAAGAATAAAAGATAAAGCCCGGGAGGATGTTTTTTGCTTTGTTCCTGTTGCATCGGTTGAACCTCAGGTAATGCTCCCATTTTTCTTCCTCCTAAATTGATGATCGTGCAAAGAACATTTTATTTTATAAAATATCTATAAGTCAATAAAATTATATAGAAATAGAAAAATATAAACTTTTAAACTTATCTTTATCGATTTAATAGTGTTATTAATCTAAATATTATATTATTTGTATAATGAATCTTTCCATCATACTCTATATACTAGCTATTTCGTTCAATGGAAACAGGGCATTCATGGTGCTTGTTCAATTCATACTCGTTTGAGGAAGAAATGTTGACCCATTCCATTGGATGGCATCGCTTAAATGAAAAGATCGAAAGGTTCGTTCCATTTTCTCTATAGTTTCTCCATATAAACGGAATAATAGTTCTATTTTTAGGCGATCCATGCGCCTTGGAAAATGTTGTGTATGGTCTTGAAAGCTTAGGATTATGGATAAAAAAGTGAACAAATAGTGGTCAAGTTTTCTGAGATGCGCTACGATAAGATACGGAAGGAGGAGAAAGATTGAAGAAATACCTCATGGCGCTTTTGACTGCTTTTGCGGTTCTCGTGTTAACGGGATGCCAATCATCTTCAGAAAAAATTCCAGCTATTGTTCAACGGGTCATTGATGGGGATACGTTAAAAGTTGCAGTCGGAAGCAAAGAAGAAACCGTCCGTTTATTGTTGGTTGACACACCTGAATCTGTACATCCGACCAAGCCCGTGCAGCCGTTTGGCGTGGAGTCAAGTCAATATGTGAAGCAATTACTGCCATCAGGGACAAAGGTGGAGCTGGAATTGGATGTGAGAGAACGAGACAAATACGGCCGGTTGCTAGCCTATGTATGGATCGGAAACAAAATGCTTAATGAGCTGCTGCTGGAGCAGGGCTATGCTCGGGTGGCTTACGTATTTGAGCCTAATACGAAATATGTCGATGAATTCCGGCAAATTCAGGAGAAAGCCAGGGAGAAGCAACTGGGGATTTGGTCAATAGAAAATTATGCAACAGATCAAGGATTTAACGATCAAGCTTCTTCTTCATCATCGTGCTCCAAGCCAATGATTAAAGGCAATATTTCAAAAAGCGGAGAAAAAATTTATCATGTTCCTGGAAGTCCGCAATATAAGGTAACAAAGGCAGAAAGAATGTTTTGTACTGAGAAAGAGGCACAAGATGCAGGATTTCGCAAACCGCTACGCTAAATCCCTCTCTCCATATTAAGGGGAGAGGGATTTAGTTTGAACTGGGAAGGGAAATCATAAAGGAAGTAACATGCTGATTGGAAGAGCAGGTGATTTGGCCGCCATGATCTTCAATAATTTTTTTACATACATACAGGCCGATTCCTGTGCCAAGCTTTTTCGTTGTGAAAAATGGCTCAAAGATGGCGTGAATGGCTTCCGAAGGAATCATTGGACCGTTATTAGAAATCATGATGGCAATCTTTCCGTCCATCAATGACACATCAATATTGATCCGCCGCGGCTTTTCCTTTTCTTTGACCGCCTCGATGGAATTGAGAAGAATATTCATGATGACCTGTTTGAGCTGATTCCTATAGACAAATACAGTCAATGTTGAATCGATATTGGTAGACACATCGACATCTTCATCCACAAAGCTTGGGTACAGAAAGGATAGGATCTCTTCGAAAAACTCGGAAAGAGATACAGTCTCCTTTTTCTCTTCAACCGCTTCTTTTCTTGAAGCATGAAGAAATTGAGAAATGCGAAATTTCAATTGTTGGAGCTCATGTTCGATAATATCCAAATATTTTAAGGTTGGATGTTCAAATTTTAGCAGCTGAATAAACCCGATAATAGCCGTCAATGGATTGCGAAATTCATGAACGAAACTCGAAGACATTTGGCCAAGCAATGTGAGCCGATCTTTATGAGACTGAGAAATAAACAAGTTTCTTTTTTGAATTTCCGCATCTTTTAGTTCGGTGTATTTTGTAACCGCATAAAACGAAAAACGATCAAATAAAGCGTTAATATCGTCAATTAATGGTTGAAGCTCGTCAATTGGAAGACCAGACTGCAACGCATACCGGATTAATAGACTTCGGCCGAGGTTTGTATTATAGACAAATTCACCGATATTCACATTTGCTTCTGCTCTTTCTTTTGCGATTTTTTCCGCCAGTGCTTGAATGTGTTCTGACGGAAGGGGATGGCTGAGCATTTCTTTCACAAGTTGAAAGAAAGATAGCCCGTTATGCTCTACTTGATCAATATATTTATCATTATCGGCGATACGCACATGGTTTCGCCAATGCGTTAGAAAATCAGATACATGCTCTTCTAGAAACGCAATTAGTTTTTCTTTTGAAGACTCCAAATCCACTCACCTCATTTATCCGCTCGCCATCGCATGTTATTATTATAAAAGGAAATAGCTAAAATGATAAAGAGAAATATTGCTAAATTTGCAGTTTTTACAATGCTCTATTGCTGAATGATATCATACAAAATTTTTTCGTCATTTTTCACAAGTTTCTCACAATATTTGTTTATAATATGTCAAGTGTTTCGCCTGAAAAGGAGGAGAACAATGAGACTTGCCCTTGTGCTTGCCTTTATGTTTGTCAGCTTGTTAATGGGGTGCGAACGACAGGAAGAGTTTACGCAGATTCCTAAACGGATGAAAGTGTTGATTAGTATAAATATTAAGGATGGAAGTGTCACATTTTTCGATTTAAAACGTGAAAAAAAATACGCCCAATGGGAGCTTGGTCAGCCTATTCAAGGAGGAGTGCTGCTGAATAACGGGAGCACGCTGCTGTTATACGGACATGAGCTGGACCGGGCATATGAGTATAATTTGGCAACTGGGAAAATGGAGAAGGAATGGAAAACAGGCAAGGGGATTATTAGTGCACTTGTTTCCAATGATCAACAGCATCTATTATTAGCTGACCAAAATCAAAAGGCGATCCGCATTTTTCACATGAACGGCAAAGAAAATGGATCCATCAAAATAGGAAGCCAGCCCCTTACTCTACTGCAAAACAGCACAGGGACACGTGTGTATGCGATTGATTTCCAAGATGAAAAAGCCGCTGTGATCGATATGGAGAAACATCAAGTGACCCATACGTTTTCGGTTCCGAAATTTGCGCTCGGCGGTTTGCTTCGCGAGCGGGAGCAAGAGCTTTGGGTTGGCGGCCATGGAAGCGGAAGTTCGGTAGAAACCGTGATTCATATCTATTCATTACCTAGTGGAACACTCATGAAGACGATTCCTGCTCCAGAGATGCCTGTTAGTTTTGCCGAGACAAATGAAGGAATTTTTGCATTAAGTCACGGCTCAAATACTGTGCGCAAATGGGATCATGCAGGAGAGGAAAAAGCGTCGATTACAGTAGGGGCGAATCCGTTTGTGATGATTGGCGAAAGCCATTACTTATATGTCGCAAGCTATGACAGCAATGAAGTGACGGTCATTGATGGCCGTACACTCCAAGTGGTTCAACGATTGACAACGGGAAAAGGTCCGTTTCAACTAATGATAAGAGAGGAAGGGTGAGAATGGAGACGAAGCAAACGATTCTGGTTGTTGATGATGAGGAGGATATGCGTTTTTTAGTATGTATGTATCTTGAAAACTCCGGATTTACCTGTTTGCAAGCACAAGATGGACGAGAGGCGCTGGCGCTTATCCAGAAACAAACCATCGACTTGATTTTGCTTGATATCATGATGCCGAATATGGACGGGTTTTCATTATGTGAGCATATTCGCGGCTATTCGAATGTGCCGATTATCTTTTTGACAGCAAAAGGAGATGAATGGGATAAAGTTCGTGGATTTAAGCTTGGCGGTGACGATTACATCGTAAAGCCATTTAGCCCCGGAGAGTTAATTGCGCGCATTGAGGCGATCATGAGACGCACATATCAAGCCAAAAAGCAAGATGACCTTTCTTTTGGCGGGCTTTTGATTGATGAAAAAGGACGGAAAGTGACGGTAAAAGGAGAAAATGTTATTTTAACATTAAAAGAATTTGACTTGCTTCTTTTTCTTGCTAAGCATCACGGACAAGTATTTAGCAGGGAAGATTTGCTTATTCGGATATGGGGATATGATTATGCAGGAAACGCTCGAACGGTGGATACACACATTAAAACATTAAGGTTAAAGCTAAAGGAAAGTGGAGCATTCATTAAAACGGTGTGGGGGATTGGCTATAAATTTGAGGTGTGACAGATGCGGCGAAAATCCATGACTTTAGTACAAAAGATTTGGCTGGCTATGAGCCTTGTTGTGATTATTACTGTACTTTTTTCTTATTTTCTTTTAAATTATTTTTACCAAAATTTATATGTAAATAAAGTAGAACAAACATTGATTGAAGAAGGCAGAAATTTAGCAAGCGATTATCAAGGAGGACCAATAACTGAAGAATATCGGAAGCGGGTAGAATGGTATAACGAAAAGACGACATCGGAAGTGCTGCTCGTCAGCAACCCGCGGGAATTAAGCGCTTGTTTGCCGTTTCAAATCGATTACGATTCGTTGATTAGCGAAGCAGATCGGCAAAAGCTGCTTGAAGGAAAAGTAGTGACGAAAACAGGCTATGAAAAGCGATTTGGGCGCAAAATCATGGGTGTGATCGTGCCGCTATTGGACGAGCATCGCTTACAAGGAGTGTTTTATCTTTATATTCCGCTTGCGACCATTCAGGAAATGACCAAGGAGGCTGCGTCCATTTGGATTCCGCTTGCTATTTTATTTGTGGCGGCTTTGCTGCTGTTCGGAAAAAAAATGGCGGACCGCTTGGCTGGACCGCTCAAGGAGATGGAAAGAGTTGCTTACAGCATGTCGCAGGGGGATTATGAAGCAAGGATTCCGACTCAAGCGAATGACGAAATAGGAAGGCTCGCTCGGGCGTTTAATGTAATGGCAAAAGCCATTCACGAGGAGGATATGCGCAAGAGGGAATTCCTCGCCAATGTGTCGCACGAATTGCGAACGCCGCTCAGTTATGTCAAAGGATACAGTGAAGCCATTTTAGCAGGAATGGTGAAAACAAAAGAAGAAGAAACAAAATACATGAAGCTCATTCATCGAGAAGCAGGAAGAATGGAACGGCTTGTCCGCGACTTACTTGATTTAGCGCAATTGGAAGGAAAAAGCGTCCCACTGCAAAAGGTGCCGCTCGTATTTTCACAAGTTATTGAAGATACGTTAGCCAAATATGAGCCATTTTTGCATGAAAAGGAAATACAAGTTGTCGCGGATTTAAGTCCAGAAGTGATTGTTGAAGGGGATGGCGATCGCATGGAGCAAGTCATCCATAATTTGCTCGACAATGCGATCCGCTATACGCCAAAAGGAGGCACGATCACACTGCAGCTTTTTGAAGCGGAGACTCATTCTTGCTGCTTTGTCATCCGAGATTCCGGAAAAGGCATTCCAAAGGAGAAGCTCCCGCTGTTGGGACAGCGTTTTTTCCGTGTCGATCAAGCGCGCACAAGAGCAGAAGGCGGCACGGGGCTTGGATTAGCGATTGTCAAACAGATCGTCCATCTTCATGGTGGCACGATAGCGTTTGCCAGCGAAGAGGGAAAAGGAACAGAGGTGTCCATTTGTTTGCCAATGTGGGATGACCAGCAACATGAGGTCGAGTGAACGGAATACAGAATCATGAAAAACTCCAGCCACTCTCGGTGCGACAGATCCAATCCATTCACTCGGTTCTTGCGCTCTGTGATCTTATGAATGAGCAGTATCAGTAAAACTTACAAACCGGGATTCTAGAATAAAAGCTTGTTTGATCTTTCAGCTTCCCTCTTCCTCACATAAATGGCCAAGCGTTGAAAGAGGAAAGGTGAAGCAATATAATCGTTAAAGAAAAATGATAAACAAAGGTTGGCGATATTGATGAAGCGGTATCAGTCTATTTTAGATGTGATCGGCAATACACCAGTAGTCAAACTAAACCGAATTCCCGATCCGAAGGGAGCAGAGGTATATATCAAGCTTGAATCATTTAATCCGGGTGGAAGCGTGAAAGATCGGGCTGCATTTCAAATGATTCAGCGCGCGGAGGAAGAAGGGAAAATCGTGCCAGGAAAAAGTACGATTATTGAGCCGACCTCTGGAAATACAGGGATCGGACTAGCCATGGTATGCGCTGCGAAAGGTTATCGCTGCATGATTACCATGCCGGATAATGCCACAATGGAGCGTGTCAAGCTTTTAAAGGCGTACGGAGCTGAGGTGCATCTAACTCCTTCTTCGCTTCGCATGCAGGGGGCGATTGATGAAGCGCATCGTCTTGCGGCTGTTATTGAAGATAGTTTTATTCCAATGCAATTTGAAAATCCCGCTAATCCAGATGCCCATAGACAGAGCACGGCTTTAGAAATTTTAGCGGCCTTTGAAGGAAGGCTTGATGCTTTTGTGCTAACCGCTGGAACAGGAGGAACCGTGACGGGTACGGGCGAGGAGCTAAAAAAGCATCTTCCTCGTTTGCGGATTTATGTCGTAGAACCGTACGGCTCGCCTGTACTGTCTGGAGGAGAACCGGGGCCGCATAAAATCCCGGGAACTGGGCCTGGATTTGTTCCAAAGATATTAAATCGCGACATTTTTGATGAAATTTTATTAATTAAAGATGAAGATGCCCAAACGATGGCGCGCCGTTTAGCAGCAGAAGAAGGGATTTTGGTGGGGGCTTCAGCTGGCGCGGCTGCACATTATGCGATAGAAATAGCAAAGCGATTGCCGTCTGATGCCCGTGTTCTTTGCATGGCGCCCGATTCTGGAGAACGGTATTTATCATGGGATTTGTTCAATTTTTAGAAAGGCTCGCTGACTGGCGCGCCTTTTATAGCTATTTATTGTGACGTAACTTGGCAGCTCAACATTGGCATTGATATGGAAGCGACGCATCATCAAAATAGATACATTCCATTTTCTAATTTCTATATGCACAACAAACTCTCGTTTGGTTATGGATGAGATCGGTGAATGGCAGGAGAGATAAAGAGGAAGCCGCTCTTCCTTCCTTTGGATTGTTTGGTATTTTGCTCGCTACAAAACTGTTTCAAAGCAAACCGTTTGCATGGATGAAAGTGAATAAAATAGCTGCTAAAATAAACGCACGACATTTTCGTGCTTTTTTTATTGAAAACGAACCTCTATTCTCTAAAATAGAAATAGGTAGGTGAGAAACATGCTGAACCAGCGCAAAACGTTGCAACAAGTCATTGAAGACTGGAAAGAGAATGAATGCGTTGCCTATTGGCATACCATTCCGGAAAAAGAAGCACAAAGCACACCGTTTCCTGAATCGCTTCATCCTGCTTTGCGGCATGCTTTAGAGAAACGAGGCATTTCATCGTTATATATCCATCAAAAAAAAGCATATGAAGCGGTAGAAGCCGGACGAAATATCGTGGCTGTTACACCGACGGCGTCAGGAAAAACATTGTGTTATAACTTGCCTGTGCTGCAGAAGATATTGCAGCAAAAGGAAGCAAGAGCGCTTTATTTATTCCCGACGAAGGCGCTGGCTCAAGATCAAAAAAGCGCCTTAAATGAGCTTATTGGGGAAATGGAAACAACGATTTATTGTGATACGTATGATGGAGATACATCGCCAACCATTCGGCAAAGGGTGAGAAAAGCGGGCCATATTGTCATAACAAATCCCGATATGTTGCATTCAGGAATTTTGCCGCATCATACGAAATGGGTGTCATTGTTTGAGAATTTGCAATTTGTTGTGATTGACGAGCTTCACACATATCGGGGAGTATTTGGCAGCCATGTTGCCAACGTCATCCGTCGTTTAAAACGAATTTGTGAATTTTATGGAAGTCATCCGCGTTTTATTTGCACATCGGCCACGATTGCGAACCCAAAAGAGCATGCAGAAGTGCTAACAGGGGAAGCGATGGAGCTCATTGATCAAAATGGAGCGCCGTCGGGAAGAAAGCATTTTGTCTTTTATAATCCTCCGGTTGTCAACCGAGCATTAAACATTCGCAGAAGTGCTACATTGGAAGCGAAAGCGATCGCGAGCGAACTGTTAAAGCATCGCATTCAAACCATCGTATTTGCAAAAAGTCGTGTTCGTGTCGAAATTTTGCTTACTTATTTGCAACAGCTCATCAAGCACGAATTGGGGAGCAAAGCTATTCGTGCTTATCGGGGAGGCTATTTGCCGAACGAGCGCAGAGAGATTGAACGAGGGTTGCGAAACGGAGAAATTTATGGAGTAGTCAGTACGAATGCGCTTGAGTTAGGAGTGGACATCGGCCAGCTGCAGGCATGCGTGCTAACAGGATATCCTGGTACGATTGCAAGCACTTGGCAGCAGGCGGGGCGGGCTGGTCGACGTCAAGAGGAAGCAATGGTAGTCATGGTGGCCAGCTCCAGCCCGCTCGATCAGTATATTATTCAACATCCTGCATATGTATTGGAGAGGAGTCCGGAAAGCGCACGCTTAAATCCGAACAATCTTGTGATTCTCGTCGATCACGTGAAATGTGCGGCTTTTGAATTGCCTTTTCGCCAAGGGGAAACATTTGCTGGTGTCGAGATCGAGGAAATTCTTGAATATTTGGCAGACGAGCGAGTGCTTTATCAACGAGGAAATAAATGGCATTGGATGAGTGACTCGTTTCCAGCTCATGGCATCAGTTTGCGTTCCGCCTCTCAGGAAAATGTGGTCATTATCGATGTGTCAAATAGAGGAGACCATCGGGTAATCGGAGAAATGGACCGCTTTAGTGCGATGACATTGCTTCATGAGGAAGCGATCTATTTGCATCAAGGGGTTCAGTATCAGGTGGAGAAGCTGGATTGGGAAGAGAAAAAAGCGTATGTTCGCGAAGTGGATGTCGACTATTTTACTGATGCGAATGTAGCAGTCGAATTGAAAGTGCTCGAGGAGGATCGGAAGAGGGAAGCGGACTTATCAATTATCGGATTTGGCGATGTGATGGTGCTCGCGAAAGCGACAATTTTTAAAAAAATCAAACTAGAAACACACGAGAATATCGGCTCAGGACCGATTTATTTGCCGGAGGCGGAGCTGCACACGAACGCCGCATGGATCAGCATCAAACGAGAAGCGTTGCCGCATTGGAACGATGAACGCATGGAGCAAGGGTTGCTTGGAATCACCCATGTCCTCCAGTATGTGGCTTCTTTGTTTTTGATGTGCGACCGCACTGACTTGCATGTCGTACCGCAAGTAAAATCGCTCCATAATGAACAACCGACCATTTTCGTTTATGATCGGTATCCGGGAGGAATTGGACTGAGTGATGCGTTGTATCATGAGATGGAGCAGGTGCTTAGGGAAGCCAAACAAATGATTGAGCGCTGTCCATGTGAATCTGGTTGCCCGTCCTGCATTGGGACTCATATATCATCCGAACGAGCGAAACGCGATGCGCTTAAGCTTTTGGCCATCCTTAACGAAGAAAAGGAGGAGGAGCATGTCGATTAAAGAAAAGCTGGCAAAATTAAAAGGAACGAGTATCGCCGCGGCTTCGCCAGCTTGCAGAGATGATGAAACAGAGACGGACGTGCCTTATTTGGCACAATGGCGTACCATGAATGCTGAGCCGTTTTTTTTCGATGGAGAGTATTGCTTGATTCGCGAAGTCACTTATTCACTCGATCAACAGCATGGAATCTATCGGCTTGGCGAATTGCATGAGATCCATGAAAAATGGCAGCAGGCTTTATTCTCTCATCCGCTTTCTAGCAAAGGCCATGATATAAGCGATTTATTTTTTTTTGATACGGAAACGACAGGACTTGGAAGCGGAACAGGAAATACAATTTTTTTGCTTGGACATGCACGTGTATATGCTGATCGCATTGTGGTGCGTCAGCATTTTTTGCCGCATCCGGGGGCGGAAGTAGCCCTTTATCAAAGCTTTTTATCAGAGGTAGACTATACAACGCTTGTGACCTATAACGGAAAAGCCTTTGATTGGCCGGTGTTAAAGACGCGTCATACCCTCCTCCGTGACACCGTACCGAAATTGCCGGCATTTGGGCATTTCGATTTATACCATGCTTCACGAAGAATATGGAAGCATCGGTTGGAATCTGTCAAGCTAGCCCATGTAGAGAAAGAAATTCTTGGGGTGGAGCGAACAGAGGATATTCCCGGGTTTTTAGCACCTATGATGTATTTTGAATTTCTCTCATCAAAGCAACCAGACGGAATGACCGGGGTGCTGAAGCATAACGAAATGGATGTGCTGTCTCTTATTGTTCTATACATTCATTTATCGAAGCAAATTTTGCAAGCGTACGATATCGAACATGTGACAGAAAAGTTAGAGATGGGCCGATGGTTTGATTCTGTTGGCGAAGCTGGGGAAGCGAGAAAAATATATGAGCAAGTAGCCGAAAAGGAAGGGAAGGAATCCGCAATAGCGAAATGGCAGCTTTCGCTTATTTATAAAAAAGAAAAGCAGTATGAAAAGGCCGTCAAACTTTGGAGAGAGCTGTTGCAGGCTGATTTTGATCCGCGGAGCATCAAAGCTGCAGTGGAGCTGGCCAAACTATATGAACATGTTTATAAAAAGCCAGAAGAGGCTTATGAATATGCGCAAACAGCTTATCACATGTGGAAAAAGATCGCTCGTACCCATCGCTTCAGCGAGCCCTCCGACGAGTTGCTCAAGCGATTGAAGAGGCTTGAACGGAAAATCAGGAAATGATGATTTCCCCGGAAAGCGCAAAAAACGACAGAACATACAGAAAATTTATTCTTTATTGCGAATATTGTAGAAAAATCGCAAAAGGTGTACAATTATGTGTTGTGAATAGTGCGAAAAAACAAGTAGTAATGGGGAGACGAGCCTTGAAAAGGATGTATAAAAAAATTTTGTATTTATTTTTTGTCGTGGTTGGCTTAACGGTCGTTGTATTTACCAATTTAACATGATATAACGGAGAAAATGGGTATCTATACTAGTACGTGTCCGCTCCTTTCATCATAGGCTAGTATTGTAAAACAGCTTATGATAAATCAAAAGGAGAGATGTATTTATGCATTGCAGACCAAATGTAACGGCGCCAATTGTTCATCCGACAAAATGTTGTGTACAGCATCACTTCCAAGCAACCATTGTACCACATATTCACCCGTCTCATACGACGCATGTCAATCATCATCTTTACCAGCATCAACACTATTTCCCGCACACGGAGTCGGCGGTAAATGAGACGGCAAATCAACAATTCTTTTGCGGTGGAGGCCCTGCGCCAATGCCACTTGGACCAGGACCAGTAGGACCAGGCCCAGCAGGACCGATGCCTTGGGGCTTCTAAACCGTAAAGAAACAGGAACTGAAAAATTCAGTTCCTGTTTTATTTCTCCGAAAAGGAGGGAGAAAAAAGTGCTCAAGGTCCTTGCATTAAGCGGATACAAGCCGCATGAGCTTCATATTTTTTCCCATCATCACCCGGCTGTTGCTTATATCAAAAAAGCGATTAAAGAGCGTCTAACGGAGCTGGCGGATGAAGGGCTGGAATGGGTCATGATTAGCGGACAGCTTGGCGTCGAATTATGGGCAGCAGAAGCGGTATATGAATTGCAGGAATCCTATCCGCATCTGCGTTTAGCCGTCATTGCTCCATTTTTAAATCAAGAAGAACGATGGAAGGGAGAAAACCGCGAGTATTACGAATCGATTGTCTCACAAGCGGACTTTTTTGACTGTGTAACTAAACGCCCTTACGAAAGTCCTATGCAATTTCGCTTAAAAAACGAATTTATTGTTGCTAAAAGTGAGGGGCTGCTGCTTGTTTATGACGAAGAGCAAGAAGGAACGCCAAAGTTTTTACTAAACGTCGCCAAAAGAAGAAAAAACTATCCTATTTTTTTTATTTCATTTTCTGATTTACAGGCTATCATAGAAGAAGAACAAATGAATCAATGGTAAATTGACAATCGATCGACTTTCTGAAAAAATAAAGAAAAGAAAAGCGGAATGTGGAATTAAGGGGGCGAATTTTTATGTTAGCAGGTCGCGTGAAACTGACAGCGAAGGATATTCTAGAAAAAGAATTTAAAGTAAGCATGCGGGGCTATAATCAAGATGAGGTAGATCAGTTTTTAGATGCGATTATTAAGGATTATGAAGCGTTTCATCAAGAAATTGAGGAGCTTCAGCAAGAAAACCTACGTTTAAAGCATCAAATAGAGCAACTGCAAAAACGGCCAGCTACTCCTGTTGGCACGACCAATTTTGATATTTTACAGCGGTTGTCAAATTTAGAAAAGCACGTATTTGGCAACAAATTATATGAGTAGGCTACATAAAACACAAAATTTCCATTGAAGTGAAGGAAAAAATGGACTATACTACATTATGCAGATATTGCGCCATTGATAATGTTCGGGTAATCGCTGCGGCAGTTTTGCCGTAGAGGAAAGTCCATGCTCGCACGGTGCTGAGATGCCCGTAGTGTTCGTGCCTAGCGAATCCATAAGCTAGGGCAGTCTGGCTTCGGCTGGGCTGACGGCGGGGAAAGAGCCTAAGTCAAGTTCTGATATGGCTCAATTACCCTGAAAGTGCCACAGTGACGTAGCTCTAAGGGAAACCTTAGAGGTGGAACGCGGTAAACCCCTCGAGCGAGAAACCCAAATGATGGTAGGGGCATCTTCCCGAAGGAAATGAACGGAGGGAAGGACAGATGGCATGTTCCATCTGTAGATAGATGATTACCGCCGGAGTACGAGGCGAAAAGCCGCTTGCAGTACGAAGGAACAAAACATGGCTTACAGAGCATTATTAATGGCTAAACATGGTGGCAAAAGCTCTCCTGCATATAGGAGGGCTTTTCTTGCTTCTGTCGAACGGTACTGTGTATCGTTAAAGATCCTTTTTCTCTCGAATGCTTTGATGCTCCTAGGGTGGGAAGGCTGCCAAAAAGCTTTGGGATTTTAGAGCCGATCATTGCTTTGTTTTTTACGGTGCATACATAAAATATCTCTTCGGCTAAATCGAGCCATCTTTTCCATGTATTTATACAGTATAAGGACAACAGGTTCTCATGGCACAAGTACATAAAATATTTATCATTTTTGAACGTTCAAACACATATTCCATCATTCTAAAATGATACAATGAAATTAAAGCGGTTGAAGCTAGAGAAAATCATATGCAGTCGGTCTTTTTCTTTTGTTTCGTTTCACGCATATGAGAGTACAGAGAGATTACCCTTTTCTACCTGCAATCATTCATATCGTGGCGATGTATGTTTTTTTTCATGCCAATCTGCACATAAGTCAAAGGCAAGTCATCGACTTGCCTTTGTTACGCACCCGTTCTCCTAGAAGCGCTCCTGAGCTTATGTGGTAAGTGAAGCGAAGAGTGTTGTGAATGACCAGACAAGACGTTCTTTTACTGACTATAATGGGGGGATGTTGGTCATGCTGAAACAAAATATACTTTCTAAAATTGCCAAAAACGTCATTAACCATATTCATGAGGGGCTTATTATCACCGATGAAAAAGGAAATATTCTGTTTGTCAATCCGGCTTTTGAAATGGTCACAGGATACGTCGCAGAAGAAGTGATTGGAGAAAACCCAAACATTTTGCAATCGGGAGTACACAACAAAGAATTTTATGAAAGCATGTGGAATGAGATTATTCATCACGGTTTTTGGGAAGGGGAAATTTGGAATAAACGAAAGAACGGAGAGCTATTTGTTGAGTGGCTGAAAATCCATTCCATTAAAGACAGCCAAGGAGCGATTACAAATTATGTTGCGATTTTCTCCGATATTACGGAGCGGAAAAAAAATATTGAGCAGCTAAAAAAGATGGCACATTATGATATTTTGACAGGTGTGCCCAATCGTTATTTATTAACGAAAAGGATCGAAAGCTTAATTCAAACGTCTAGGAAATATAATCAGCAATTTGCTGTTTTGTTTTTAGACTTGGACCGATTTAAGTACGTCAATGATACGCTGGGCCATCTGGCGGGAGATTTGCTGCTGAAAAAGGTGGCTCAGAGATTGAAAGGGATTTTGCAAAGAAAGGATACGATCGCCAGAATCGGCGGAGACGAGTTTATTATAGTTCTCCCTAACTTGAGGCATATTAGAGAAGCGATTCAAATAGCAGAAGCCATCCATGAAGCCTTGAAGGCTGCTTTTCGCTTAAATGGCCATGAAGCTTATATTTCAGTGAGCATCGGAATCAGCTTTTACCCGCACGACGGGGAGGACATCGAAACATTGATTCGCAATGCAGACCGGGCGATGTATCAGGCAAAAGTAAGCGGCCGAAATCATTTTGAAGTGTATCATAGTGAATCACATGATCAGGACCAGCAAGGCTTTTTTCTTGAAAATCTGCTCCGAAAAGCAGTCATACACAAAGAATTTGAATTGCATTATCAGCCGCAAATTCACATTGAAACAAAACAAATTTATGGTGTGGAGGCCTTGCTCAGATGGAAGCGTCCGGATATCGGCTTTGTATCTCCGAGCCAGTTTATTCCGATTGCCGAAGAATCGGGGATGATCATCCCCATTAGCGAGTGGGTGCTTTTGCAAGCCTGTGAAGATTTAAAAAGGCTGAGTTTAACCTATCCGCATTTAAAAATGTCCGTTAATATTTCAGCTATTCATTTTCAGCAAGCCGATTTTGTGAAAAAGCTTGAACAAATGATCGAACAGTCGAACGTAAATCCAAGGTTTTTAGAATTAGAGCTGACAGAAAGTACGATTATGCCTCGTGCGGAAAAATCCATTGAACAGCTAGTGAAGCTGAAGCAGCTCGGTCTGAAAATTGCGGTCGATGATTTTGGCACCGGTTTTTCTTCTCTAAGCTATTTGCGCCGTTTTCCTATCGATATTTTAAAAATTGATCAAAGCTTTATTAAAAGCTTGTTGTCTTCCTATGATGACGCATCAATTGTTACAGCGATTATTAAAATGGGACAAAATTTACGGCTTTCGATTATTGCCGAGGGAGTAGAAACGGAAAAGCAGTTTAAGTTTTTGCGGCAGCAAGGATGTGATTATGCACAAGGGTATTATATATCGAAGCCTCTGCCGTTTGCGGAACTGCAAGAATTTTTAAAGGAATGGACAGCGATTATAGGAGGGAATACAGATGGGTAAGCTGACGATTATCGCGACTGCAGCCATGGGACTTGAATCAATTGTAGCAGAAGAAGTGCGGCGCCTTGGCTATGAATGCACGGTAGAGAACGGCAAAATTACATTTGCTGCCGATGAATTAGCTATTTGCCGCTCCAATTTATGGCTGCGAACAGCGGATCGAATCAAATTAAAAATGGGTGAATTTCGAGCAACAACCTTTGAAGAATTGTTTGAGCAAACGAAAGCGCTCCCGTGGGCAGATTATATCCCTGTTCATGCGGAGTTCCCGGTCATCGGAAAATCAGTGAAGTCCCAATTGTTCAGCGTTTCTGATTGTCAAGCTATTGTAAAAAAAGCCGTTGTTGAAAGTTTAAAGCAGCATTATCGGGTATCGTGGTTTGAAGAGACGGGACCGCTCTATCGCATTGAAGTGGCGCTGCATAAAGATATCGCTACCTTAACGATTGATACAAGCGGAGCCGGTCTTCACAAGCGCGGCTATCGCGTTGCTCAAGGGGAAGCGCCATTAAAGGAAACATTGGCGGCCGCGCTCATTCAATTAACAAATTGGACACCAGATCGTCCATTCGTCGATCCTTTTTGCGGATCGGGAACCATTCCCATTGAAGCGGCACTGATCGGGCAAAACATTGCTCCTGGGTTCAATCGCGACTTTGTGTCGGAACAATGGGACTGGATTGGCGAGCGCCATTGGGAGCGGGCGCGTGAAGAAGCGGAGGATTTGGCGAAATATGATCAGCCGCTTGATATTTCCGGATTCGATATTGATCACCGCATGGTTCAAGTAGCCAAAGATAACGCGCTAGAAGCGGGATTAGGCGATATCATTGCATTTAAGCAGATGCAAGTAAAGGATTTTACAACTAAAAAACTATACGGAGTGATCCTCGGCAATCCGCCATACGGCGAGCGGCTTGGCGAGCGGAAGCAGGTAGAGGAAATGTATAAAGAAATGGGACAAACCTTCGCTAAGCTTGATACATGGTCCATCTATATGTTAACTGCGCACAAACAATTTGAAACATATTATGGGAAACCGGCAACCAAGCGCCGCAAGCTTTTCAACGGCTTTATTGAAACACAATATTATCAATATTGGGGGCCACGTCCTCCAAAAGAGCGATGAGTGAAGAGTTTTTGCCTCGCAGACGAACAACCAATATTCCATTTTTATTGTTGCACCGCATCTCTTTTATTTTAAACGAGGTGCGGTTGTTTTTTGTCGATTATTGATGTTTTATGTGATGAAGGGTTTTTCGAAAAATCAGATATTTACTGAATCGATTCGCTGCAAAGTAAAAATTTATATATAAGATTAGGCGTATGGACGATCCAATGAGCAGCCCTGAATCCCTCATTTTTTTGCTGAAGTCAGCAAACAGAAAAGCGGACGTTAAGCCATATTACTCTGTTTTTATTAATGAATCATCAACACTAGTGATATAACGATAAAAATAAATACTTCCTTTCTCCTTTCTGTTGAAACATCATGACGAATAGGTAAAGAAATATAGCATGATTTGTTTCTTTTGGGCATATAAATAATATCGGCACCTATTGTGCACAAAAATGCATCATTCTTCCATTCACAAGGAAATGGCTGGTTCAACGGTTTGAATATTTCTGGATATTTTGGAGATAAAGGAAGACAAGACTCTTGGCCATTGAGGGGATTGCGCGTTTATTCGCTTGAAATAAACGTTTATATCTGCTTTGATGCGAGTCTTGCAGAAATAACAAAATGGATGAAGGAGAGAATGAAATGGCTTTATTATGTAAGGATTTGTTAAAAATTTCTCAAGCGCTCGACAAAACCTATGCTCTGTTAGAGCAGCATCAGGAGGAAACAACAGGGCTTGAAAGCATTGAAATAGCCAAACACGAATGGAAACAAGCATTTACATATGCAATGTCTGATGTGTTTCGTGCGTAATGGCGGCCAGTGTTCCGACTCTTACATTGACATCCTCCGACAGATAAGGGATAATAATTGATTGTTACTCTTATTATGTTGGAGGGGGTCGAAGGATGAGCCGCGAGCGCTATCCTTTTTCGTTAGAAAAAAACGAGAACTTTTTTGATAAATTAAATGAATGGATCGGCGATGTATTTTATGATATTTTGCCGGACGCTGGCTTTGAATTGCGCGATGAGCAAGTTTATATGGCGTTTCAGCTGGAAAGAGCGTTTAAAGAAAAGAAAGTGATGTTTGCTGAAGCCGGGGTGGGAACAGGAAAAACGATCGTTTATTTGCTTTATGCGATCTGTTATGCGCGTTATACCGGGAAACCAGCGATCATTGCTTGTGCCGATGAAACGCTCATTGAGCAGTTAGTGAAAAAAGAGGGAGATATCGCCAAAATTTCCCATGTGCTCGACTTGCATATTGATGTGCGTCTTGCTAAATCACAAGATCAGTATTTATGTTTAAATAAGCTTGATCGAGTGTTAATGACGGAAGATGATGTCGAGCTTTACGAGCAAATTTTTGATGATCTTCCTGATTTTGTACATGATTACAAAGCGCTGCAGTCGTTCTATCATTACGGAGACCGCAAAGAATATGCACATTTAAGCGACGAGCAATGGCGAAAAATTGCCTGGGATTCATTTCAAGATTGCTTTGCCTGTGATAAGCGGCATCGCTGTGGACAAACATTGTCGCGTGAGCATTATCGGAAAGCAGCTGATTTAATTGTTTGTTCACACGATTTTTATATGGAGCACGTATGGACATATGAGGCACGCAAACGGGAGGGACAGCTTCCGCTTTTGCCTGAGGCGTGCTGTGTGGTCTTTGACGAAGGGCATTTATTGGAATTTGCCGCTCAAAAGGCCTTAACATATCGAATGAAGGAAACAACATTAGAAACACTATTGACTCGCTTATTAGAAAACGACATTCGTGAGGAGCTCGCTTATCTTATTGAAGAAGCACTGCAACTGAATGCTCGCTTTTTTGCTGAGCTGACGGCTTGCGCGGTAGAAATTGCAGGTTCGAATCGCCAAGAAATTTCTTTCTCTGACCAGTTGATGAAACGAGGCAAACAACTGCTTGCAGCGATTGAGAAGATCGGCAATGAACTTGTTTTTGAAAGTGAAACATTTACCATCGATCACTATCAATTAAATATTGTTGATGAATATTTAGATCAGATTAGCCATTCACTTCACTTATTGATCCATAATCGTGATGCGATTACGTGGCTGGAAGTACTGAACGAAGGAAAAACACTAGTCATCATGCCGCGGACGGTGCAGGAAGTATTGCAGGAGAAAGTGTTTAGCAAAAATATTCCTTTTATCTTCTCATCTGCTACGCTGTCGAATCACCAATCGTTTGAGTATATCGCTATGAGCTTAGGAATTAAGGATTATTTATCTTTTATCGTGGAATCACCGTTTAATTACGATGAGCAGATGACGATTTATATGCCGTTTTTTGCAAATGATGAAACATTATTTGAACAAAAATATCGCTATGCGCTGCAAAAAATTCGCGAAACAAATGGACGGGCTTTACTTTTGTTCCCTTCACGGCAAGAGCTGCAAAGATTTAAGAAAAAGGCCGTACATGAGGACGGGCTTTCCTTTTTATTTGAAGGAGACCAAGAAATAAGTGAGCTTGTAGCGACTTTCCAAAGACAAGAAGAAACGATTTTATGCTCTGAACATTTATGGGAAGGATTAGATATTCCGGGACCGTCGTTGGCAAACGTCATCATCTGGTCGCTTCCATATCCGCCAAACGACCCTGTGTTTCAAGCGAAACGGAAGGCATACGAAAATCCATTTTGGGAAGTCGATGTTCCGTATATGTTATTGCGGTTGCGCCAAGGAATAGGGCGACTGATCCGCACACATGAGGATCAAGGAATCGTGTCCATTTTTGTAACGAATGAGGAAAGCGAGAAAGTAATTGAAGCAGTTAAAAGAGTGCTGCCGACGAATGTAAGGGAAGAATAATTTCTTCCCTTTTTTTTCGTGGCATGGTTATTTTCATAAAGAAAGAGGAAAAGGAAGATGAAGAGGGAATTATAATAATTTGGGCGAACCAAGAAAGGGGGATAAATATGCTGAAGGAAATGGAGCAGCAATTTTTGCGCTATGTAAAAAAAATGATGAGCTACAATGAAGCGATCCAACTAATGTATTGGGACATGCGGACTGGCGCTCCGAAAAAAGGCTTAGAGCAACGTGCAGAAGTAGTCGGCATTCTATCTCAAGAAATGTTTAAAATGTCGATATCAGAGGAAATGGCCGCTTATATCGCCAAGCTTTCACCAAGCCATGTGCAAACGGAGCTATCTGCAGTGGTGCAATGTGCCTTAGCGGAATGCAGAAAAGAATATGAACGAAATAAAAAAATTCCGGTTGAGGAATATAAGGAATATGTTGTGTTGCAGTCGAAAGCGGAAAGCGTTTGGGAAGAAGCGAAAGAAAAATCCGATTTTGCGATGTTTCGTCCTTATTTAGAAAGATTAGTGGAGTTTAATCAAAAATTTATCGAATATTGGGGCTATCAAGGACATCCGTACAATACGTTGCTTGATTTGTATGAACCGGGCATAACGGTTGAACTGCTCGACCAAGTATTTGCCAAACTGCGAGAGCGTATGGTTCCGCTTGTTCAAGCAGTGGCCGCTGCCGAGCATAAACCCGATACCTCATTTTTATTTCAGAAATTTCCGAAGGAGAAACAGCGCGCTTTTAGCCTCGAATTGTTGCGCGAGCTTGGCTACGATTTTTCCGCCGGCCGTTTAGACGAGACGGTTCATCCGTTTGCGATTGGGTTAAATCCAGGAGATGTCCGGATTACCACTCGATACGATGAGCACGATTTTCGCACGGCTCTATTTGGTACGATTCATGAGTGCGGCCATGCGATATATGAGCAAAATATTGCTAAAGAGCTGGTCGGTACTCCCCTATGTACAGGAACGTCAATGGGAATTCATGAGTCGCAGTCGCTGTTTTACGAAAATTTCATCGGCCGTCATTATTCATATTGGAAGCGCCATTATCCGCTTCTCCAGAAATACGCGCCAGAGCAATTTGCCAGCATCACATTAGATGAGTTTTATCGGGCGGTGAATGAAGCGAAGCCATCTCTTATTCGCATTGAAGCGGATGAGCTCACCTATTCTTTACATATTATGATTCGCTATGAAATCGAGAAAGAACTGTTCAATGGAAGCGTTGCTGTGGACGACTTGCCGGAGCTTTGGAACGATAAATACGAGGAATATCTAGGCATTCGACCGGATTCCGATGCGTCTGGCATATTGCAGGATGTGCATTGGTCAGGAGGCAGCTTTGGCTACTTTCCTTCTTATGCGCTTGGCTATATGTATGCCGCCCAATTCAAGCATGCGATGCTGAAGGATCTGCCTCATTTTGACGATTTGCTGGAAAAGGGAGACATGCTCCCGATCCGCAGCTGGCTGACAGAAAAAGTCCATTGCTTCGGAAAAACGAAAAAGCCGCTTGACATTTTGCAAGAAGCGACAGGTGAAGAGCTAAATGTGGATTATTTAATTCAATACCTAGAAGATAAATATCGAGCGATTTATCAGCTATAAACCTATTGGAACCACCTTTTGCCCGCTTGGATAGGCGGAGAAAAGGTGGCTTTTTATACCATCACCGCAGGCTGAAGCCGTTGATTTATTCAGAATGAGAGAGACGAAGTGAAGCACAAGAGGAGGCAGAGCAAAGAACGTGGTTGTTTCTGTGTCAGACAGCAGTAGCATTCAAGTATTTAATAGCCAAACAGCTAAATGAGGATATCAAAATGAGCCGTGCTTCCATCGGGAATTGCTGGGACTAACAGGCTGCATGGGAAAAGAGATTGCAATTTATGGTTAGAATTAGACACAGTTATTGAAAGAAATAAAAAATATAGTTCAGTGATGACAATAAGGTATATAAGGGAATTAGCTGTGGTGATTTTAGGACGAGGAAATATTAAAAAAGAAATATAGGTTTTCATAATCCTCATTTTTTGTTGGCAAAAAGAGTGCAAGACAAAACCTTTTCTAGAAAAATGAATGTACGTTTTCAGCATGATGATAACGAGAACAGTTTATTTAGATTTTCTATGTTGCTATATTCTGGGATCTCTGCTAAATGTTATATAAAGAAATTAATAATCAATTGAGCCTCCCTCTCATAGTTTGGCAGTGACCACTCGATTTGATAAAGATTTTGCTTTTTCGATAAGAAAAAAATAATAGAATGAGTTAGTATTAAACTCTAGGTACTAAGGTTAGACTTGCACTCTTATGTCAGGCTTCTTCTGACAAATGACGATTGGTAATTTGTGAAAGCTTTAGAAAGAGTAAATAATTGATTACAGCCGTCCCCCATGTACATGTAAATCCGTATTGCATAACTACTCGCAAAAAACGCACCTTTAGTTCTTATGAGATATGGATTGAATGAAAGAGTATGATTGAGAAAAAGAGCGTGTAGATACGTTTTCGTTTTAATTCCTGTATTATCAACTGCTTCAGTTTTTCATTAAAAAATCATATGTCTTTTTTATTCTCTCCAACTTGAACGAAAGCACTAAGCTATTCTTAAATAAGGTCTGGCTTTTTATTCAGCTTCTCTGGAATGGCCGGCCAGATTAGGAATAGGAGGAAAAAGGATCATCGGACTGAATTTTGTCGAAATGTCTCGTATTTTGTCTGTCGAAAAATCTTGCCACTCCCTTTTCTCCTCGCTACAATGTTTTTGAACCATGGATAGATAAAGGGGGAATACGATGAAACC